>NZ_AYWR01000012.1:0-262262 GCF_000502935.1 Mesorhizobium sp. LNHC221B00
GTGGCAAGGCCGGCGGCGCCGGCGAGACCGGTGGCAAGGCCGGCGGCGAGAGCGGCAAGGGCAGCGGTGGCGCTGGCTAGGCCGATAGAAGCTTGAGACTATCGGGTGCCGGTAATGGTTGTTCCCTTATCGGCATCCGTGTCCAACAACTGGCGCAATTCATCCGCGCGAGCAGCAAGTCCCATCACTGGTCACCAGTCCGAACCGGCATAGCGCGCGGCCTCCTTCCACAGGGCGAGCGCAACCTGTGGGGAACGGGCTTTCACCTCGAAATCTTGACCTTTGTATTTCCCGGCCGCGACCCAAACTGTTTTTGAGCGCTGATAAACAGTGACGCCTAGAGCGCCGGCGAGCGTTCGCCATTGTGGATCATTTGCATTCATACATTCCAGCCCCCGCGCCATGTAAGAAGCAACGAGGGATGCCAGATTGGAGTTCCAAGGAATGTGATCATTTTAACACTTCCCGATCCGAACCTCCCATTCGGCAACCGAAACAACCCGCCGCTGGCGTGAGCGGCGGCATCGATCCGGTCTTCGACGATTGCAAGCCACCAAGGGGCCAGGCACTCCCCCGACCAAAAGTCTAGCAAGAACACCCAAATGCCTGTCTGGGATCGTTGGGCCTAGCGGCGATACCATGCACCTCATGATCTGCGCGTAACAGCAGCCGCTTCGCTTGGTGCGCAACGCTTGATCGCCCGCCGCACCAACATGCGGAGAGCAATTCTCATCGGATGGTGCGCATGCCTGTATCGCCAAAAGCCTGGATCGCCAAAAGTCCCTTCGCCTTCGGGCAAAATTCAGCGCGGTTTGGCCCTCTTCATCTCCGGAGGACCGACAGCGTCCCCTGCGATTCATGGGAGCGTGCACCGTCCTTGTCCAGAAGAAGGTCCACCCTGTTGGATGATCGGCCGTAGGTAAGGTCTTGCTATGCGGGCACTGTCGCGAAGGACGTTTGGGCAGGGAGCCATATTCGGCTTGCTGCACTGGCTGGGCGCTGGCAAGGCAGCCGGCGCGTACGCTCAGCCAGGCGATGGTGTGACGTTGGTGGCGGGAGGCAGACCCGCCGTCACGCTGGTTATCCCGGACAGGCCGAAGGACTCCGTCCGCTATGCTGCCGTGGAGCTCGGCTGGCATATCGAGAAAGCGACCGGCTTCCAACCTGCCATGGCGACTGAAAGCGAAGTGACGTCGGCGAGCCTGGGCAAACCCCATATCTATCTGGGCGATACCCGGTTTGCCCGAAAGGCCGGCATCGATTCCGGCGCATTGGAGCCGGAATCGTGTGCAATCCGCACCGTTGGCCGCCATCTCTGTATCGCGGGGCATGACACGAGCGGCAGCCCTCTTGATGAGGACACCTCCGCGGGAACGCTCTTCGGCGCATACGAACTTCTCGATCGCTACTTCGCGGTTCGGTGGCTATGGCCAGGCGAACTGGGAACGTTCGTTCCAAGAGCGGAGTCCGTGGTCGTTCCTTTTCAAGACCGTATCGTAACGCCTCGATTCATGCAGCGCCACGTGCGCTCGGCTGCGGGCTTGAAGGCCAAGGATCATCCCGAGCTGGGCTTCACTGCCGCGGCGGCCGAAGAATACATGAACGCGCAGGCAACATTTCTGCGCCGCAACCGCATGGGCCGCCGAATCCCGGCGAAGTACGGCCATGCCTTCGTGGACTGGTGGCGGCAGTATGGCGCCGAGCATCCTGAATGGTTTCAACTGGTCAACGGCAGACGAGGCCCCTCAAGGCTGGGTGCGCGCTTCTCCATGTGCATTTCCAATCCGGGTCTGCGCGAAGAGATTGTCGCGCAGTGGCGCGAGCATGGAGGCGATACCCCGGGGCACCTTCCAACCTTCGTCAATGCTGTCGAGAATGACGTGCCTGGCCAATGCGAATGCGATGCATGCAAGGCGCTCGATGGCCCGGAGCCACCGGATTATCGAAAATTCATTCCGTCGAAATCAAAGATCGCCAGCAAGCCTTTCGTATCCGACCGATATGCGCGTTCATGGCAAGCCATCCAGCAGATCGCCGCGAAATACAATTCGAACTCGGTTGTCGTCGGCTACGCCTACATGAACTACTTCGCCGCCCCGACCTCGGGCATAAAACTGGGGCCGAACATCATGATCGGATTTTGCCCATCATCCTGGTTCTATCCCCGAAGCGGCGACGAGCAGGATTGGATGAAAGCCCAGTGGCGAGGATGGGCGGAAACCGAAGCCCGGCTTTTCATGCGGACGAACTATTTTCTGGACGGATATTGCATGCCGCACATATTTTCCAGCCAGTTCGCCGACGAGTTTCAGAGCGCCGCGAACAACGGGATGATCGGGACCGATTTCGATTCGCTGACAGGTCATTGGGCGACACAAGGCCCAAACCTTTACCTGTTGCTCCGCTTGCAGATCCACCCCGACATGCCTGCCAGCTCCCTGCTGTCCGAATATTACTCCGCCTTCGGACCCGCGGCGGCTGACGTGAGGAGATATTTCGATTTCTGGGAGGCGTATACGTCCGGTGGGCGAGCCCGGCTGCGTGACACTTTCGAGGCTCTTGGGGCTTCGCGTTGGCGAAGCTGGGCGAAAGCGGCGCATGCGATCTATCCAGAGGAGAGCTTCGCGCCGGCCGAAGCATTGCTCGACAAGGCAGCCTCCTCCGCGGCGGCAGACCAGCAAGCGTCAAGGCGGGTGCAGTTCCTTCAATTAGGATTGCAGCACGCGAAATTGTGCTCTTTGGCCTCCACCAAACTTACGCTCGGCGATCCGGAATCCAGCTACGAGAGAGGCAAGGTGGAATTGCAGGCGCTGTTGGAATTTCGACGAGCGCACGAGCGCACGTGGGTATCCAACTTGAATCACTGCGCGTGGGTCGAGAGCACCAGCTGGGCCCTTCCCGGCGCTGCAGTCCAATTGCAGGCGCCCGATCCGGAGTGACCTTCTTCAAGCAGCGAAACTTCCAGCCTGGCCTTCAGTCACCAACAGGGAAGGCACCCCGCCAGCATGCACGCTGGCAAGGGTGCGCTCTTTGCGACCTGGCAGGATCGGCAGGGCGGTCAGCCGCCCTTGCTGCCGCCACCGTCTCCAGCGCCGCCGGATTTCCCCCCGGACTCACCGGCGCCGCCAGCCTTGCCACCGGACTCACCGGCGCCGCCGGCCTTGCCACCGGTCTCGCCAGCACCGCCGGCTTTGCCAGGTTCTGCAGCGCGCCCTGCCTTTCCGGGTTCTGCGGCGCGACCTGCCTTGCCTGCTTCCACAGATTTAATTTTGGTCGCCGATTCGGCAAAGCTAGTCGTCGAGACGGATGCGACAGATACAGCAAGAGAAATTGCGGTAAGAATGCGAATGATCATGATAAGCCTCCTTAACAGGGTGACATTCAGCCCCTGAGGATCTTGTCGTGTATTTTTCCGGGAAGATCGAGTCTTGTACGAGGGTAAGCCCGTCGGCATGTTTTATAATTAGTGAAAAAATTTTCGAACGAAATTTTACTCATTTTTCTTTGGAAATAGGCGCATTAGTGATTTCTTGGATATCTGCCTAAAACTTGCAACTCAATGTGATCGGTCGCAACAGTCACCTGCATCGATCGCGAGGGCCAGCGCTCCGGTGTGGCGTCGCCAAGTAGAAAATGACGTATCTATTTAAAACTCCGGGGAGCTGGATCGTCAGCTCGGTTTGACTGTTCGCACATTCTTGACGTCCGAGCCGACAAATCCCAAAGTTCAGAGGCAACAATTTGTTAACTATCTGACAATGTTGTGGTGATGGTCGCGTGCAGTGTTGCACTTTGGGCACGCACATAGCGATTTCCGTCTATCCGCCCCGATCTTCAGGCTTGTGCCCGGCGATCGACAGGTCAATCGGGCCAACCGCGCGTGAGCCGGGATGGCCAGCGCCTGGGGCTGCGAATGGATGCTTACGCGTCGGCGATCCCGGTCACTAAATCCGCTGACCAGCATATTGAGCGGCTTCCATCCATAACGTGAGTGCAACCGCGGGCGAGCGGGCTTTCACCTCGAAAAGGCGGCCTCGGTAGCTTCCCGTGGCCACCCACACTGTTTTTGAACGTTGAAGGATCGAAACCCCAAGAGCATCCGCCCGATGGAAAATCTCGTCGTGATCGCGGTGCATTTGCTCTGGCCTTTGGCTCCTAAAACGGGCGAAGGTGCTCCTTCATTGGCAAACCATAGCTTGGTCTACGTTCATATGGGGGCGCTGTCATTTGCATTTGACATAGATGCCGGCTTCGTACGAATCCGTCATAGCATCCCAACAGTCGCTATGACCGTGCAAAGCCACGGCCTTGATAGGTCAGCAGCCAGCCGCTCACCCTCATCGCCCATGGGACTTCAGTCTTATTTGCGTTATTGCTAATATGTCTATAATTTGAGCAGTGCGGGGGACACCCAAACCAACCCGCAGTGGCCGGTGTGGCGCAAATCAAGCTGCCCAACGCAGCGCAGCCGCACCGGCCATTGGTTCCCAAAAGCTCGGAGTTTGTCATCATACGGTTGCAATGACATCTCGACTGCGACGCCTTCCGACGCCGCTTGGCCTCATCGATCAGCTCGCCACCCAAAGACCTGAGTTGTCGATAGGCCGCAAAGAGATGAGATTGGATCAGATTGCACTTTGATGGCGCGAGCCGCGCGGACCCGTGACGGCTCGAGCAAGGTCCGGAGCCGATCCAGGCAGCCGACACGCAGGCCAAACCGATCATATCGACGATGGGACGCTCAATCGGCCGAAGACTAAACGGAGCCAAGACTTGCCGTCTCGTTTCATCACATAATCTTCAGTCTTGGCCATTTTCTTACACCAGCGGCCAATCGTCGACGGAGTTCCTGGGAAATAGCGCGAGCAGTAGCCGCTGCCTCTTCATCGTCGTCGATATCGTCTTCAATCAGCATAGCCAGCGTTTCGACATCGTCGAATGGAAATTCATCGGCGATGTCATCGGCAGCACCCCGTATCACCTCGGCATGGGCACATACGATTTCGGCGGGCTCTTCCAACATCCGCAATTGCCGGAACAGCGATGCAATAGTTTCGGATTGTTGGGACATCGCTCCATGCCTCCGTGTGGGGCAGGAGTAAGTCTATGGCTCCCAAGCGCTAGCGCCCAAAATATTTGCTAACGACAGCACTCCTTTTAGGGTTTCGTGCAAAACCCGTAAAGTCAACTGGCGAAGAAAACTGTTCACAACCCAAGCCAGGTCCGCGCGTCCCGGCAACAGGGACAGACCATTCGCGCTCCTGGTCCCTGCGGCGAGCCGCCGAGCTTGAGCCGTCTCGCGGCTGCGGATGCTCGAGCTTAAAACGCCGAACCTCTATAACGTGTCGCTTCCTTCCACAAAGCGATCGTTGGCTTTGGAGCACGCCCCTTCACCTCGAAAGTACGGCCACGATAGCTTCCCCTGGCCACCCAAACTGTTTTTGAGCGTTGATAGATGTTGATGCCCAACGCGCATGCTCTTGCAAGCAATTCTCTATCATTTCGCATTTTGATCGACCTCGTCACGGCTCCTTGAAAGTTGAGATAACAATGATGCCCAGAGTTTGTTGCAGTATCGTGTCGGACCCCATTCCGTCAGGTAACCTGTCGTCACGAAGGGCCGATGCTTCCGCGTTCGCGAGGCGACCCATCTAAGAAACCCGCCGCCCCATTCACGGCAGCGACGGGCCGCCCCTGTGATTTTTGGGACTTGCCGGGCGTTGGGTCCCTGCCACCACCAAACCATTAGATAGACCTCATGTTCCTGGATCGTCGCGATGGTACTTTTTTGACGATTCATCGTCGCACGGGCGAAGCTGCGTCATGCGGCGCAGCCAGCGCGCGGTGAGTTTTGAGACTACATTCCGCAGGTGTGGAGCTTCACAGTTCTTGGGCCTAAGCGGGTGGCTGCGCGTGCTTGCGGTCGCTAAGCTCCCGAATGACGTGGCGAGTTCCTTAGCCCTTCGGTCGCTGAGCTTCACCCCATGGCGGAAGCCCACTGTCCAAATGGAGAGGCGGAACAAGACGCATCCCGTTTAAATTGGGCCTCGCTGACCATGGAGGCCCGCTTGAGGTTCATCGCGTTGCAAGATCCGGCCGACAACTGGATGGTGTATGATCTACATTCCGAGGTTCCGGCGGAATTCACTTGCAAAGTGCTCTACGGTCTCTCGCGCGAAGAAGCAGAGCATCTGACCGTTCTGGCCAATGCGAAATTTCGATCCAGAACAGCTATCGCGGAGCCCATGCTTGGCCGACCGGCGCTGGGTTGAAGGATCACACGCCCCTCACAACGCTGGATATGGGACTGGTAGCTTCCTGCCCGGATTTGTGCCTGGGGGATGCGCCGGATGGCTCGGGGAAAGGCGGCAGCGCTCTCCCGCGACCAAATCATGATTAGAGTTGACTCGGGCGTCGAACAAGGCAGGGGATCGTGCTGTGGCAGGCTGCGATCCCCCTTGGCATTCAGCGCATTATCCTTTGCCTTAGCCAGGCAATAAACCTGTTCCCGCCAATCGTCGCGCGGACCCGGCTGGCAGCCCAGCCCGCCTTCATCGTAGCGCCGACGTGACAATCGCAGACGATGTCGTGCAGTTGCCAGTCGCTCAGCCCGAAGAAGCGTTTTGCCTCACCATAGCTGTCGTCTTTCAGGCCCGATGCGCGCAGCACCGGATCTTCGAAGGCCACAGAAATTGCCGATCCTTCCCCACGCACGCTGTCACGTTCCTCCAGGCGCAGATATTCGGTGCCTGTAAACGCTGCAAGGCGTCGCTCGGGATGTTGTTCGAGAAGTTCGGCCCAACGTTCGATACGCTGGTTCCGCGTCATCTCCGAATATGCCGCCGAGGATTCGATCTTGGCGACGGCATGCAGTTGGTCGAGTGTCTGATGTTTCATGGCAGGCTCCTGTCGAGAGTGAGAAGCACCCACGCCTTCAGGGAAATTATCGCGCGGTGATGCCCCGACAAGAGCGGGAGATTGAGGCGGTCAGGATTGTAAATGGACCGATTGCATCGGCCAGCAGAACCAGGCTGCCCAGAACCGGGCTGCATGAATCCAGCGACTGCAGCTACTTTTTAATGATGTTTCCGTTGCGCAGGTCGAAGGCTTCGGAACCGCGGGTCTGGCGGTAGAAATCATCCTGCAGTTCGCCCCATTCGCCAAGAAAGGCACCGCACTTGCTGCAGTGAATTGGCGTCGACTCCTCGGCGTTGTCGGGAATGTCCATTTGGATAGTCCCGCATACCTTGCAATCGAGTTTGTCGTCCAGCCGGCGTTCCATTTTCCAAGGATTGCGCATTTTCAGTCAAGAGCCAATTGTTGGTTTCGTACCAAGGAACATAGACCAGCGCCAAACCTTCGGCCATCGATCACTCACGAGAGTCAAAAAGGACGGCTAGGCCCAGTTCCCGTGCCAGATCGACGATCTTCTCGGTCAACTCGTCATCCGTATCTTGCAGATAGGGCGCATCCCTGCGAGCGGCCTCTATTGCCGCTTTGACCGAGACGATATCGCCATATCGCGCACTTCGAAGCTCTGATGCCAGAAACTCCCTAGCGGTACCGACGGGTCTTGTTGCCCATCTGGCGATGCTCATGCGGTTCCTCCCATCACCCTCGGCTTCATCTTGATCCCGTCCAAGGCGCCGATCAATCGATGGTACGATTCCGTACCAAATCGCTCAGCCATAAGAAGGCAACGGCGGCACGGCATCGGCCGGGCCTTGGTTTGGGTGTCGCGAAGTTGGCCGCGCGAAATTGTCCGGCGAGGCAATCGCGATCTACGAAAGGCTGGCTTAGTCATCGCACTTTCCGCAGCGGTCATCATGCTGCCTATCTACCGGCAAACCGCCGACCCAAGATCGATTGGATCCTCGCGTCGGCGTTACCACAAAGCGCCGCCGGTCACCTGGATGTTCTCCATGGTGATGCCCCTGGCGGAGTCCGAGCACAGGAACACCGCGAGCGCCGCGATTTCCTCCGGCTGCAGCATGCGCTGCTGCGGGTTGCCGCGAACGATTTCGGCCATGGCTTCCTCTGGCGTGCGGCCCTTGCCCTCACGCTCGACCACTTGCGCGACGTTGCGGCGCATCAGTTCCGTCTCCACCCAGGTCGGGCTGATCATGACGCAGGTGACGCCGTGTGCGGCCCCTTCCAGCGCCACGCAGCGCGTCAGCCCGAGCAGGCCGGCCTTCGAGGCGCAATAGGCAGGATTGTCCTTCCAGCCAACCGAGGCCGCGGTGGAACCAATGTTGACGATGCGGCCCCAGCCGCGTCCGATCATGCCCGGCAGCACGGCGCGTGTGACACGGAAGGCACCGGTAAGATTGGTGTCGACGATCTTGTCCCAGAGTTCGTCGGAATGCCCCACGACCGGCTGCTCGGCTGTGGTGCCGGCGGCATTTACGAGGATGTCGGCCGGCCCGATCGCCGCCTCCGCCTCGGCCACGAAACGATTGCTGAGATCGCTGTCGCGCACGTCGAGATGCGCGGCGTGGACGCTTGTGCCATGCGCCGCCAAAGCCGAGCGTACCCGTTCGATCTCGCCGGCGCCCGGATAGTAGGCGGCATCGGTCCGGCCCGGGCCCGGCGCGGCCACGTAGGAGCCGACAGCGACATTGGCCCCGGCCCTGGCAAGCGCGGTGGCGATGGCGAAGCCCATGCCGGAAAAACCGCCGGTGACGATGGCCCCGCGGCCCGAGAGGTTGGTCATCGAACTGGATCTCCGCAATCAAACCACAAGGCAGTCGCCACCGACCGTCATTTCGGAAGTCGCGACGAACCTATCCAAGGCCCGGCAACCGGCCTGGTCAAGGCTGCAGCGGCTTGCCCAGCCATTCGCGATAGAAGCCTTCGAGGTCCGGCTCGAAATCATGCACGATTGGGTAGCCAGGCGCGGCCGCTTCCACTTCGTGCATGGTCCCGCATTGCGGGCAGATGAATTCGCGGATCTCCATCCACTGCGGATCGGGAATATCGCTGTTAGGATAGATTTCGCGCAGCGTCTCCTCGGTGTTGCGCACGATGATCGCCGCCTTCAGCTTCCAGTTCTCGCGATAGTCGCCGAAGGAGTGGCCGCACTCACAGCGGGTCACCCGCTCGTCACCGCTCTGGCAGATGAACAGATGATCCGAGACCGGCAGCAGGATCGGATCCTTCCAGCCGACGCGATCCTGCAGCACCGCGACGTACTTGAAGAAACGATCGTCGTCCTTGTAGGCGCTCATCACGCGGCGCGTCTGCGGCCAGGGCAGCGTGCCCGCGACCAGATCGGCGATGACTTCCTTGCTGTACGAGGTCATGGCTTTGCTCCCGGCATGAAGATCGATTTAGCGTCGACGTTCCAGAAATCGCTGAATTCCCTGGTGAAGCGCGAGGAAAGCCCGATCGCGCTGGCGTACATCTTCTTCACCTCGGGCGCGAAGTCGGCCTTCTCGACACGGTCGCGTTCGGTGGCGATCCACTCCGACACCGGCTTTGCCTGCGCGATCCGCCTGGCGCGCATCTCGGCGCGGTGACGCTTGGTGGCCTCGATGTTGGCAACGGGATAGCCATCCCCATCTTCGTCGAGGATGATGCCGAAAATGCCCTCGGCCGCTTCCTTGGTGAGATAGCCGTTCTCGACATCCAACGCCGTCTTGAGCGGATCGCGCTCCAGCACGTCGCCATAGCCGCCACCGCCATTGTAGGAATGGGTGAAGACGTCACCGGTCTTGTGCGGGGCGGTGATGTAGGGGCCCTCCATCGTCACATGCTCGCCCTGCAGCCGCAGCTCAAGCTCCGAGCGATGCGGATCGGTGCCGGTGTGGTGCGCCAGCGGTGCCCTTTTTTCGGCAAGCTCGAAGATGTTGGAGTTGCGCACCGCGCGATGCTTCTGGCAGGTCGGCGCCGGATAGCCGCCGCACATGCCGCCATTGTCGAACACGCGGGACGAATGCTCGGATGTAACCAGCCTGAGATGATCGGTCTTGCTGACCAGCCAGGTCGACAGGAAGGAACAGCCGCCGCGATACTTGCCGGCGCCGCCGGAATTGGGAACGATCGAGCGGCCGATATAGACCATCGGCATGTTCTGTTCCCAGATCTCGATGTTGCCCATGTCGGATTCCGGGTTCCACCCGACATAGGCGGTGTCGAGCCCGTCCTTGATCGCCAGCGCGCCGGAACCGGCGGCCGCGCATTCGAAATGCGCCATGCCGAACAGCTTGCCGTACTGGCTGGTGCCGCCCATCTCGATCATCGGGCTGTTGACCTGGCCGACGAAGGCTTCCTCGACAAAGCCGCGTCCGATGAAGGAGCGCGACAACAGCCGCTGGAACACGCCATAGGCCGGAAGCAGCAGGGCCCATGAGGTGGCGGTCGCCACCATTTCGTTGTCCGGGTTGGTCCATGTGCCGTGCGGCAGTTTCAGTTCGGTCGCCATCCAGGCCCCGTCATTGACCAGCCCCTCGAAATTCATGTGCTGGGTGAGCGTCACGAACATGCCGCCATCCATGCCGGCCGGGGTGCAGTTCATCGAATGGTACCCCCAGGGTTGCGTGCCCTCAAAGTCCATGATGATCTTGCCGTCGGTGGTGATCTCCATCTCGATCGGGATGTTGTACAGCCAGTCGGGGTCGCCGAGCGGCTGGTAGCCGGGCTTGCCCGCTGTGACATGGCCGTAGAAGGTGTGGCCGCGGTAGATGCCGGGCACGGTGAGCTGGCGCGTGCGGGCGAGCTGGGCGCGGCGGCCTTCCTCGATGAACTCCTTCGACACCTTCATCCAGTAGTCCAAGCCGATCTCGTCGATCAGCGCCTTGACGCTTTCGCGCATGTCGATGCAGGAGGCGACCTTGGCCTTCTCGTCCAAGACCCAATAGATCGGCATGCGCAGATTGCGCTCGCAGCGGATGACATAGTCGCGGCGGATCTCGTCGTTCTCGCCGATTTTTTCGGCGCAGACGAACAGCCCTTCCGTGAAGCGCTCCTGCGCCAGCGCCACGTCACCACCGGGCGTGATACCGCCGACCTCGAGCTCGTGGCAGACCGCGCCCGCCCAGCCGACCAGTTTGCCCGAGTGGAAGATCGGCACCACGTCCATCACATCGGGCACCTGCACGGTGCCGATGAAGGCGTCGTTGTTGGCGAAGATGTCGCCGTCGCGGATGCAGGGGTTTTCCTCATAGCCCTGTCTGATCATCCATTTGATGAAGCGGCTCATCGTGTGGACATGCACCATGATGCCGTTGGAAAGCGCGATCGCATCGCCTTCCGGCGTGTAGATGGCGACCACCATCTCGCCGACCTCGCGCACGCCGGGCGAAGCCGAGATGCGGCGGGCCATCTCGCGGGCCGAGACACAATAGGCGCGCAGCTTGGTGTGCAGCGTCTCGAATTTGAGCGGATCCTGGTTGCGCAGCGAAAGTTCCGTGATGCCGTCGTAGCAGCCGGTCTCTTCCATGAGCCGTTCGGATTCGATCAGCCGTTCGCGGATGCGGAGCGCGGAGGCGGGTTTGTCCAGCATGGCGTTCGCCCTTCTCAAGCGTGGTTGTAATGCAGCAGCGTCCATTCATCGACATGGACACGGTCCTGCGGGTGAACGACGAGCGTTGTGGCGGGATGTTCGATGATAGCCGGGCCGGTGACCTCGTGGCCGGGCTGCAGCAGATCCATCTCGTAAAGATTGGCCTTGTGCCAGCGGCCGCCGATATAGGCCTCGCGCACACCCTTGTGGGCGGCTGCCGGATCCGACTTGCCGAGCGGACGCCTGAGCAGCACCGGCTTGACCTTGTCGGCGGTGGCGATCAGGCCAAGCTCGGTGATCGAGAAGCCGGCTTCGCCATAACGCGAGACGCGGTGGTTGACCTTGGCATAGACGGCCTCGAATTCATCGATGACACCGCGCATATCGTCGGCCGAACGGATGGCCGAGAGCGGCGCCATCACCTCGACATCCTCGAGCTGGCCGGTATAGCGCATCATCAGGAACGGCACGGTCTTGATCTTGTCGCGCCCATGGCCGTCCTCGATCATCTCGTCGACGGCTGCCTTGGTGAGTTCGTCCCAGACATTGGTGACCTTCGCACCGAAGGCCATCAGTTCTTCATCGCTGGCGCGCGCGCCGATGTCATGCTGCGTCGACACCGAATGGCGGCGCATGAAATCGGCCGTCGTGCAGCCGAAGGCCGAGAAGGCGGCGGCGAACTGGAAGGTGATGATGTCCTTGAAGCCGATTCCCCTGGAGCAGCCGGCCAGATGCAGCGGGCCTGAACCGCCATAGGAGAGCAGCGTGAATTCGGAGGGGTGGATGCCCTGGCCGGAGATGACGCGCCGCAATGCATTGTTGGCGTCGGCCTCCAGCATGTCGATCATGCCCTCGGCGGCCTCCTCGACGCCCACACCGAGCAGGCGCGCGCACTTTTCCTCGAAGGCTGCCCTCGCCTTCTCGACCTGCAGAACGACCTTGCCGCCAAGGAAATAATGCGGGTTTAGGCGGCCCAGGATGGCGTCGCAATCGGCGATGGTGGGTTCGGTGCCGCCCTTGGCAAAGCAGATCGGGCCGGGATCCGAGCCCGCACTTTCCGGCCCGAGCGAGACCTTCTTGGTCAGGGGATCGACCTTCAGGATCATGCCGGCGCCGGCGCCGATCGTGTCGAGATGCAGCGTCGGCACGTTGAGCTTGAAACGGTCCATCAAAGGCTCGTTCTCGATCCGCGTCTGGCCGCGCGTGATGACGCCCATGTCGAAGGAGGTGCCGCCCATGTCCGAGCAGATCAGCGAGTCGTTGCCGATCAGCTTGCCGACATAGGCCGCGCCGAGAATGCCGCCGATCGGGCCGGAGATCATGGTTTCGTGCAGGCGCGGATGGTTGATCGAGGTCAGGCCGCCGAAGGACAGCAGCGTCTGCACGCCATATTTGAAGCCGTATTTCTTCGAGACGTCCTCGATACCCTTGAGCTGCTTGCGGCCGCGCGACGTCGCGTAGGCCTCGATCAGCACCGAGTTCAGCCGTGACTGTTCACGGATGACCGGGCGGACTTCGTGGCTGGTGTAGACGGTGATCTCGGCGCCGGCCTTTTCGATCTCCTCGCGGCAGATCTCGGCGATGCGCTTCTCGTGCACGGGATTGACGTGCGAGAAGATCGTCATGATGCAGATGCCCTCGACCTTGTCGGCGATCAGCTTCCTGGCGGCGGCAGCCACCTCGTGCTCGTAGAGCGGCAGGATGATGTCGCCGAACTGGTCGATGCGTTCGGTGACGCCATGGGTGCGGCGGCGCGGCACCAGCGGATCGGGATGATGATGGGTCACCGCATGCAGCCGGTCGGCATAGGAATAGTCGGCCCAGGCCTGCAAGCCGCGGCCCATCAGGATCATGTCCTCCAGGCCCTTGGTGGTGATAAGCCCGAGCCGGCGGCCGGTACGCGACAACAGCGTGTTGAGCATGCCGGTGCCGGAATAGAGCACGACGTTGACACCGGAGAAGAGCTGCTCCAGCGAGATGCCCCAGGCATCGGCCGCGTCTTCGGCGGAGGCCAGGAAACCTTCGGCTTCGTTCTTCGGCGTGGTCGCCGACTTGCCGATCTTGAAGTGGCCGTCCTGATCGACAAGGATGGTGTCGGTCATGGTGCCGCCGGCGTCGATACCGATGACGATTGGATTGCCAATGATCGGAGGGGTGCCGACGATCGGGCCGACGGGATTGAGTTGGGTCACGGGCGCCTCGGAATGTGGTCTAGGTTGAGGCAAGGCTAGAATCCTTGGGCGGCCTCGCGCCATATGCCAAAAGACACAATGACGGTCGGGCCGGGATCGCCGAGAAAAGGGCATGCGCATGGGCAATATCTGGGCGCCGCTCGCCAAGGCGATCGCCGCCACCGGCACGGACAGGCATGTCGACTGCCTGATCGACCTGATCGGCGCCGACATCGAGCATGACCTCGTCACGGTGACGCGCTATTCGGCGACGCAGACACCGGAATTCGTCAAGCACCGGCGCTTCTCGGACGAGATGGTGCAGCGCTATCTCGCCAGTTACTACGTGTTCGACCCGTTCTATGCCTCGTGGCGGCGCGAGCGGCGGCTTGGCATCATGCCGCTGAAACGGCTTGCCGACGACGAGGCCAAGCGCGGCCAGTACATAGCCGGCTTCCTGGCGCAGTCGGAAATCTGCGACGAAGTCGGCATCATGCTGGCGGATGGCGGCGACTGGTGTCTCGGCATCTTCCTCGACCGTTCGAGCGCCGCTTTCAAGGACAGCGAGATCGCGCGGCTGGAAGAGCGGCTGCCCGTGTTCGCAGCCCTGCACGCACTCGACATAACCGCGCGCGGAAACGAATTCTCCCGCACATCGATGCCGACAGGACCCGGCGCTTCGCCGCAGCAGAAGCCCAGCATTCCAGCCAGCCTCTGGCCAGAGCTTTCACAGCGGGAACGCGAACTCGTCCAGCTCGTCCTGGCCGGACATCCGACCGCCAGCATCGCCGAGCGGCTGGGGATCGCGGTCGGCACGGTCAAAAATCACCGCCGCCGCATCTATGAAAAACTCGACATCACCACGGAGCGCGAATTGTTCCTGCAGTTCTTTCAATCGCGGGCATCCCGGTTGAATGGTCCCTGAGATTTCGGGCTAGACCGACCTGTTTCGACGCCGCTGCACGCCTATTGCTTGACCGAGGTGGAAGTCCCCCATGTGTCCGACAGCACGTAGCCTTGCGGGTATGGGTCCGTCGGATCGAGGTAGTAGGCATGCTCGCCGGTGATCCAGGCTCGGCCGGTGATTTCCGGAACGATCGCCTTGCGGCCGCCGATCTCCGTCAGCTCCACGATCTTGCCGGTGAAGCGCGAGCCGATGATCGATTCGTGGATCAATACGTCGCCAACTCCCATCAGGCCACGGGCCTGCAGCACGGCCATGCGGGCCGACGTGCCGGTTCCCGTCGGGCTGCGGTCGGAGCGTCCCGGCGAGACGATGCAGGTGTTGCGGGTGACATTGCCGGGACCCTGGAACGGCATGGCGAACTGCACGATCGACACGCCGCGCACATGCTCGAATTCAGGATGCACGACATCAAGCTGTTCGCGAGCGGCCCGTCGAACCTTCTCGCCCATCACCGCCAGCTCGCGAGCCTCGTCGGGGGCGACCGAGAAGCCGAGCGCCTCGGCATCGACGATCGCGTAGAACATGCCGCCATAGGCGACGTCGATCGTGAGCGTTCCCAGCCCCTCGACTTCGAGGTTGGCATCGAGACGTTCGGCGAAGGCAGGCGCATTGCGCAAGGTGATCGACACGCATTTGCCGTCACGGCATTCGGCGCGCACGTCGATGACGCCACCCGGCATGTCCAGCCTGAAGCGCGTCTCGGGCTCCTGCATCGGCACCATGCCGGTCTCCAGCAGGACCGTGGCGACGCAGATCGTATTGGAACCGGACATCGGAGGATATTCCGTCGGTTCCATGATGATGGCGCCGGCGATGCAATCGTCACGCGTCGATGGTACGAGCAGGTTGACATGGCGCGCGACGCTGCCGCGCGGCTCGCAGATCAGCATGCGCCTGATATGGTCGTGATCACGTTCCATCGTGATCATCTTCTCCATCATCGTGCGGCCCGCCGGCGGCAGCACGCCACCCACGATGACGTCGCCGACCTCGCCTTCGGCGTGACAGCCGACGACACGAATGCTGGCTTTGGTGCGCATTGTTGAATGCCTGTTCTAGACGGCGCGCGTTATGCCGCCATCGACGCGGATGTTCTGGCCGGTGATGTAGGCCGCGCCATCCGACGCAAGGAAAGCGATCGTGGCGGCGATTTCCTGGCTGGTGCCATAGCGCCCCAACGGCACGCTGTCGCGACGTTCCTCGGTTGCGGGCAGGCTGTCGATCCAACCTGGAAGAACGTTGTTCATGCGAATGTTGTCACCGGCATAGGTATCCGCGAAGATCTTCGTGAAGGAAGCCAGTCCGGCACGGAAGACGGCAGAGGTGGGGAACATCGGGCTCGGTTCGAACGTCCAGGCGGTGGAGATGTTAACGATGACACCCGATTTCTGCTTCTGCATGATTGGTGTGACCAACCGCGTCGGACGAACGGCGCACAGGTAATAAACGTTCATTGCGTCATGCCAATCCTCGTCGGTAATCTCGAGGATGGGCTTTCGTGGGCCGTGGCCAGCACTGTTAACAAGCACGTCGACGCGACCCCACCGCTCGACAGCGCCGTCGACCAGCCGCTTGAGATCGTCATTGGATTGATTCGAGCCGGTGACACCGAAGCCGTCGAGTTCCTTCGCCAGCGCTTCACCTTTGCCTGAGGACGAGAGAATCCCGACCTTGTAGCCGTCCGCGGCAAGTCGACGGGCGGTCTCCGCGCCCATGCCGCTTCCGCCAGCGCTAACCAACGCAACTTTTTGTCCTGTCATCGTACTTCCTTCGGCTACCAACTCTCGTGCATTTTGCGAAATGCGGCAAAGTCTGACACATCGCCGTGGGTATGGCTAAACAGAAAATCGGCCATCGCCCAATAGGAAAATTATCGAATGACTCAAATGGCTGAAGGGATCGCCTCGGGGCTCCGCGCCAACTTCCGTCGAGCAATGCGGGAAAAATAGCCGTAGGCGGTCACTCGCCCAGTATGACCCCGGATGCCATGATCTGCGCCGTGCGCTCCGTCAGTTTTCCGCATTTTACAAGCGTGGGTTTGACGTAGGTTTTCTTCTTCATGATCGCCATCCGATGGCAGTGGCACCGGACTAAACGACCTTCGGCACAGCAACGTTCCATGAGATCCGGCCGGCATCGAAGGCAGCCGCCTTCTCCTCACTTTGCGCTCAACGCGACCATGCGGTCGAGCGCAGCGCTCAGGCCGTGCAGCGACACCGGAAATGTCAGCGGGGTCTCGGCATCCGTCGTGACATTGAGCTTCAGCACCGTGCCTCCCCGCATCTTTCCAACCAAGGACCGATCGATGGCAAAGACGGCGAGGCAGCCCGTCGGCAAACAGGTCCTGAAACGCTGTTGGGACGATGGCGGCTGATCGTCGATCTGCAGCGTCACACCCGAATCGAGCAGGATGCCGAAAGGCAGAAGCAAGGTAGCCGTCGTCGAGCCGTCCGCGCGTCTCTGTATCTCCACGGCAAGCAACCTTTGGCCGTTCTTCTGGACCTGGTCCTGCGAAAGCGAGCAGACCCTCGCATTCTCCTGGACAGAGCAAGCCACGCTCCAGTCCTGGTAGACTTCGCGCAGCGATGAGGGGCCATCCGCAACAGCCGCCACCTGTTGCTGTGCCGATGCGGGCGCCATCAACGAAAACAGAATTGCCCCGCATGCCGAGACTGCCTTGAGGCCACGCTTCATGTGCAGACCCATTCGCGGATCTTGCATTTCTCGCCCGTCGCCTCGCAGGCCTGCAAGGCGAGGTCCTCGGCTTCGCGGCGGGTCTCGGCCGAGTTCACGCCCCAGGGCGTGAACCGGTTCTCGACTTTGTCGGCCAGTGCGAGCGCACCGCAGTGCTTGTAGGGAAAACCGGTTTTGTCGTCATCGTTCCAATGGCGATGGTTTCGGAAGACGGTGACGACATTGCAGGCCTTTCCGCCCGCGTTCTCGCAATATTTCTGCGCGATGTCCTTCGCCTCCTGCCGCTTGTCGGCGCCCCAGAAGAAGCCGTATTTGCTATCGGCCTGCGAATAGGCGATGGCCGCCCAGATGCCTTTTTCCTCTTGCTGCGGCTCCGATGGAGCCACCAGGTCGGCCGAGACGACTTGTCCGCTCCACAACAAGGTCAAACCCAAAACCGCCAAAGCTTGCAATCTCATGGTCGGCACCCCTTTCCTCGATCCCACTCGCTCGCCTACTTCGCCGCCGAAGCGACCGAGATCACCACGCAGCTTTTGCCAGTCGGCAGGAGAAGCGCTTCACCGGCGTTGCCTCCGAGCTCATACACCTCGACCTGCCCGAGATGGTCGGTGATCTTGCTGCCTTGCGGCAAGATGGCGGGGATGTCCGCGCACGGGCTGGCGAATGGCGCCACCCGCACCATGGCCCCCTCGCAGCCCGACGCGGTGGGCGATGCGAAAACGACGCCGGCGGCCGGCCCGTTGTAGCGTTCCGACGCATAGTCCATGCCGACAAAGGCCTGGACCGCATGCTTGTCGGCGGCCTGGTCGTTCCACAAGGATTTGACGCTGTATTTCGTGCCTGTCGTCAGGATCTGTCCGAGCACCGGATAGACGGTCGAGCAGGCCTGCACGCCGGCTTGCTTGACGTGCTCGAGGAAAGGCGTGTCCGGAAGCGCGGGCGACGGCGTCGAAGCCTGTGCGGCGGTCGCGCCGCCGACCAGATTGGCGATCGCGGCATAATTCCCGGCGGCGAAGCCTACGCCCGCCACCACCAGCCCCAACAGGGAAAATCCGACGACGCGCGGCCACCGCCGCCGCGATGGCTCGACGAGCCTTTGCCGATCCGCCTCGACGGCCGGGTTGCTGCGTTTCGCGGACATGAACTGGTCCTGCTGGCTCATTGGTGCTGCCCCCTTTATTTGACTGGCGAAAGGGCTTCCGTCAGCCCCCTGAGCGTTGCGGTCACGGTGATCGTCTGGCCGTCGACGGTTGGATAGGAGATCGCCGGGGTCGCCTTGCGTGCAATCTGCTGGCGCATCACCGGCCCCACCGGCAGCATGCCGACACAGACCATTTCGTTGCAGCCGTTCAGGTGCACGTCGATCGGCTGTGCCTGTCCATCGAACTTCAGCGATACCAGACCGTCGCTCCTGGCATTCGGCGCGGTGCGCAGGATCATGTAGGGCTTGCCGTCCTGCGTGGCGGCAAGCGACCAGCTGAAGGCCATCTTGCCAGCAGCATCCTCGATGATCTGCGAGACGTTGCAGACCTTCTTGCGGGCCTTGAGGTTCTCGTCGCAGATCAGCGTCCAGTTCTCGAACGGACGGATGGTGCGCTGGTACTCCCCCAGTTTTGCCTCGGGAGGCACCACCACGTCCGAGGGCTTGATCCTGTAGGGCGATGTAACCTGCCCGGCGGCCGGCACGAGGCCGCCGCAGAGCGCCAGGCAGGTCAGGGCAACAAGTCCTTTCATTCCTGCCTCAGTTCAAGGTGAAGCTGATGCCGGCGCCGACGCCGACATGGCCACCGGCGGCAGTACCGGACAGGTTGCCGCGGATGCGGCCGTCCTCGCTGGTGTAGCCGGCGCCGAAGGCCAAGGCGCTCGAATCCCGCCAGAAGCCGCCACCCGCCGCGACGCTCAGCTTGCCGGGACGATCATCGTAGCGCAGCGAGGCAGCGGCGAGCCCGATCGCGGCCGCTTGCCGTGCTTCGTCGCGTATGCCGCCCAGGTCCGTATTGAGCTGGCTGAGCTTCTGATCGGTATAGTCGTTGGCCTGTTGCAAGGTCGTGCCGGCCACCTTGTCGGTATAGGAGTTGGAAGTGTTGATGGCGTAATCCACGCGGTTGTTCATCTGGTCGACATTGACCGCATCGTTGCCCTTGACGCCAGGGCCGACATTGGAGATGACGACCGGCGCGTTGACGTCGCCGCCCTGCAGCGTGATGGTGTTCGTCTTGGCGCCACCCTGGGTATCATAGGTCACCGCATTCTGCGTGAGACCCCCAACGCCGGCTTTCAGATCCTCGATCGCCGTGTTCGTAGCGTAGAGCTGCGAGCCGTTTATCGCGTCGGTGCTGTCTGAAGAAACGCGGCCTGCGGCGACATTGGTGATCGTCCTCTCGGCGCCGGCATCGCCGACACTTACGGTCCCGGTTGGAGTCGTCCCGGCATAGGCATAGGTCTTGCCGTTGATGACGGTGCTGGCGGTGCCGACGGCGGTCTGCGTCACCGACCCGGAACCGAGCGCCACATCATTGGCATTGTTGGCCTTGGCGCCCTGCCCGAGCGCGACGGCGCCCTGCCCGGTGGCCGTCGAGCCATTGCCGGCGGCGAGGCTGTTGGTGCCGCTCGCCACGCTGGCCGGACCGATCGCGACGCTGTCGGTGCCGCTGGCGATGGAGTCGGCCAGCGTCGAATTGGCGTGGAAATACTTGATGCCGCCACCACTGGTGATATTGGTCAGCGCGTTGTCGACCGCCGTGAGCCCGTCATAGACGGTCGTGTAGGTGTTGCCCTGGACGGTGTAGGTCGGTCCGGTGATCGATCCGTCGGGATTGACCGTGGTGCCGCCGCCGAACAGGTTGCTGATATTTTGCGACACGCCGCGCAGTTGCGAGACGTTGACGCCATCGGTATCGGCCGAGCCCGCCGCGACATTGGTGAGCTTGCGTTCGGCCCCGGCGGCGCCGATCGACACCTCGCCGACCGAGGTCTGCGGGGCGGTAAGGCCAAAACCCGTGTAGCCGGTCTGGGCGCCGACCGAGGTGATCGACTGCGCGCCGAGCGCGACGCTGTTGATGAAGGTGCTCTGGGCACCGGCGCCGAGCGCCACCGACTGGATGCCGGACGCCAGCGAATTGGTGCCGAGCGCCAGGCCGTCGGCCAGCATCACATGCGCGTTCTGGCCGATGGCGGTGCCGCCAGGTGCTGTCTGGTCGACGATGGCACCATTGCCGATGCCGATGCCATTGTCGCCGTTGACGACCGTCGTCGGACCGACCGCGACCGACTCGGCCCCGACGGCGAGCGAGTCTCCCGCCGTCGAATTGGCATGGAAATACTTGGTCGACGTCGCCGATACGGAAGCGATGGCGCCAGCGAGCTGGCGCACCGTCACCGCATCCTGATCCTGCGTGCCGTCGGCAACGTTGGTGATCTGCCGGTAGGACGTGGCGGTGCCGACCGAAACGGCGCCGAGCAGCGTCTTGTCGGTAGTGTTGTACTGGATGAAATTGGACGGGCCGGCGGGCAGTTGTCCGGAAGCGGGAGCGATCGCGCGATCGGAGACCGAGCCGGAACCGAGCGCCACGCTGCCGTCGATGCTGGCCTGTGTGGCGCGGCCGAGCGCCAGCGCGCTGTCGCCGGTCGCCGTCGCCTGGTAGCCGACGGCGGTGGAGCCAACGCCTTGCGCGAAGGAATCGGTCTGCGCCAGCCCGGCCTCGTTGGTGCGGGCGTAGCGGATGCCGATGCCGTTGGCGTCGGTATAGGCGGTCGAGGTGTCGCCGGCGATGGTGTTGAACGTGTTTCCGAGATTGGTCACGCCACTGTCGATGTTGGCAATGTCGGTTGTGTTCTGCGTCACCTGCTGGTTGGTGGCGAAGAGCTGCGAGCCGTTGACCGCGTCGGTCGAGCCGCCATTCAACTGTCCGGCCGCGACGTTCTGGATCTGGCGCTCGGCGCCCGCCGAACCGACCGAGAAGGCGCCCGCCGGCGTGCCGCCGGCGAAGGTATAGGCGGTACCGCCGATCGTGGCGCCGCCGACATTGGTCGTTGCGCCCGACGTCGAATTCAGGCCGATCGCGACATCGCCGGCATTGTTGGCCACCGCGTTCGGGCCGACGGCGACGGAATCGGTGCCCAGCGCCTGGGAGTCCGGCAAGGTCGAGTTAGCGTGGAAATACTTGATGCCGCCGCCGACATTGATGGTGTTGAGTTGGGCGCCGATGGCGTCCACCGCCTGGTTGGTGGCGAAGAGCTGCGAGCCGTTGATCGCATCCGTCGAGAGCGCACTGATCCGCCCCGCTGCCAGATTGGTGAGCGTCCGTTCCGCGCCAGGTGCGCCGATGCTGACCGTCGAAGTCGGATTGGTACCCTGGAAGGCGTAGGTCGTTCCGTTGACCACACCGCTGGCCGTGCCGACCGCCGTAGTGGTGACCGAGCCCGAACCGAGCGCGACATCGCCGGAGCTTGCCGCCGCCGTCGCGCCGTCGCCCAGCGCGACATTGCCTGCCAGACCGGCGGCTCCCGCGGTCGAGCCATTGCCCAGCGCCACGGAGCCCTGCCCGATCGCCTTGTTGTTGTTGCCGATGGCGACAGCACCGTTGGCCGTATTGGCTGCGGTGGCGGTCGCTGTGCCGTCGCTGTTGGCGATGTTGTTGGCGCCGCCGGTGAAGGCGCCGGTGCCGCTGGCGTAGCTGGGGTCGCCGATCGAGACCGCGCCGTTGCCAAAGGCGGTGTTGCCGGAACNCGGAACCGATCGAGACCGACTTGCCGCCGGTCGCCACCGCATTGGTGCCCATGGCGACCGCCTCGGCGGAATCGGCCTTGGAATTCATACCAACGGCGATGGCGCTCGTGGCGCTCGCCGTTGCGCCAAGTCCCATCGCGGTTGCTTGCGCGGCGGTCGCGGTGGCGTTGTTGCCGACTGCCGTGGCCGAGACCCCGGTAGCCTGTGCTCCCGATCCCATTGCCGACGAACCCGTTCCACTCGAAACAGCCCCGTTGCCGATTGCGGTGCTAAAATCGGCAGTGGCCTGAGTGGCCTGGCCGAGCGCGACGCCGAAACCGCCGGAAGAGACCGCATTGGTGCCGATGGCTATGCTGTTGGGCAGAGCCGTGTTGGCCTGGACGCCTGCAATCGCGCCCGTGCCCAATGCGATCGACTGGTTGCCCCAGGCACGGGCGGTGGTACCCATCGCCATGGCGGCCGTCCCCGTTGCCTTGGACGCGCGTCCGATCGCAGTGCTGTCGGCCTGAGACGCCGTCACATCCGTACCGATGGCAATGGCGCTCTGGGCCAATGCCCCCGTTCCGGCGGCGGTGCGCGAGCCGAGATAGACGGCGTTTATCGCCGTTGCGGTCGACTGGAAGCCGACAGCGATGGCATTCTGGCTATTTGCAATGGTGTTGGTACCTTGGGCAACGGTGTCCAGTCCCGAGGAGACTGCCTGGCTCCCGATCGCGATGGCGCGCGTCCCGGTGGCCTGGGACCCCCAGCCTCCGGCGAAAGATGTGCCACCGCTGGCCAAGGAGCTGACGCCGACGGCAGTGGAGTTGCCGCCCGAAGCAACGGCAAAAGTGCCGAGAGCGCTAGCGCCGGCCAAGGTGGCGCTGGCATTGACGCCGATCGCTACCGTATTGACATTGTTGGAGATTGTTCCGGAGCCGATCGCCACCGCGCCGCCGGCACCCGTCGCCGATGCGGTGCGGCCGATAGCCACGCTGTATTGTGCTGCCGCGTTGGACTGAAAGCCGAGCGCTATGGCCCAGTTAAGGCTGGCTGTTGAGCCATTTCCGATCGCGACGGCCTCGGGAGCAGTCGCTGAGCCGCCGCCGGCTTGATATTGTGCCAGAGCAGGCGTCGCGGCCAAACCAATCGCGAAGACACTCAGCACCGCCGCCGACCCGCCGCCAACGCCAAGCGTTCCCAACCCCAAGCGCTTACGCCCCATGCTAAGCGCGCGATGCGCCATCCGCAGCACCGCCATCAGGCGGCGGCGAACCGAGCGCGAACCATGATCGGCCCCCGCGATCCACTGCCCAGCGAAATGCGCCGCGCGACGCTGAACAAGCGAGCCGCTCGCAATCTGGCCGCTCGAAATCTGGTTGTCGGTCATGGTTCCCTCTCCGCTGGCCGGCACGAAATGTCTGACAATTCCGTTCGCCACCAGAAAGGCATGATTCCTGCTCGCGGTATTTCACGAAATTGCTGTCTTGTGAGAAAAGATCGGAGCAAACCGACAGAGGTTAACGGCGCGTTACCTTAGGAGACGCTTATAAGCCAAGTAGTCAAACAATTTCGTAAGCGCCGTTTCATCTAAGCTTGGCGTTAAGCTTGCCCACCCGCGCCTGCAATGGCGTCGTCTGCCGATATTTCTTCATAAGGGTGGTAAAATGGCTCTGGCTGGAAAAGCCGGCCAGATGGGCGATGTCGGCGATCGTCATCCGGCTCTCGGCAAGCAGCCTTTCGGCGAAGTCCAGCCTGAGGTCGAGCACATACTGATGCGGCGGCATTCCGAACGTCCTGGAGAAGGCTCGCATGAAGTGATAGGGTGAAAGCCCGCAAACCGCAGCCATCTCGCCAAGCGCCAGCTTGCGTGTGAAGTTCTCATCCAGGAATTCCTGTACCTTGCGTGCGCTGCGGACGGAAAGCCCGCCTTTTGCGTGCAGCGCCGGCTGTTGTGCGGAACCCGTCCCGGGAGCCGATCCCGCAGGATCATCATCACGCCGCCGCATGCTCCGGCCTCCTGATACGTCCCAGTTGGAACTCAACCCTAGGCTGCCCTCCCTGTTCCCCTGAAAAACAATTCGTGATGGATCCGACGGTAATGCTGGCCGACCTCATCTCAACGATCTGCAGCTCATCCATGCCGAACGGGGGCGGCTGAAGCGATGTATCGGGGAAATCGACCTCATGGGCCGGGGGCAGGAACTTCTGCGGCCCGGGATCGCGGACACAATGGATGACGCCCCGCGCGAGGTAACGCTCCCGCGCGCCGGGGTATGCCTGGGACCGGCAATTTCCGGAATGATGTCCAAGAGGTATCGGGCTGTCCGATCGACGCCCCGGGAAACGCCGCTTTCCCGAGCTTCGTCCGCTTTGTTCATGCATGCCGCCTCAGCCGTCTTGCTGTAGCTTGAAATCCCCTTGCCCGACCCGCAACCAGCGTAACGCACAGGCCTTGGATAGGAAAGAACTTCCACGTGCAAAGAAAAATTTTTGTTCGAGAAAACAAAGAAGTGACCGGTGGAGGAAGTTGGCGAGCATTCCATTTCCGCCGCATGGCGAGCCTTCGCCATGCGCGAGTTCCGCGTATCAGCCTGGCGAGAGCGATTCCGCGATTTTCATTGATTGTCAAACAGGGCCTGCTGCGCCTAAGCTGGCGTCGTGACGTCCAGTGTCAGGCTGACCGGCAATAGGGGCCTGTGGCAAGAACACGGGTAACAACACGCCCCTGGCCGCTGCGAACTTCAAACTGAGGCGTAATTTTACAGATCACCGCGACGTTTCTCGTAGAGATCCCAGGAGAGTTCCACAAAAGCCAGAAGAACATCGTCCCGGCTCCACCCCGCCGCGACCGCTGCCTGGACGATTTCATGGATGAAAGGCAGCAGCTGGCCCTGGCATTCGGCCGACACGTCGCCGTCCCCCACGGGAGGCCCCTTGAAGTTGAATGTCATCATTCGGCGCTCCCCCTCGCCTCCGATCAAAGTGTTATATCGCCAATTTCATTCCTCTTGATATACAATAGATGTGGCACCAAAGTACAGGAAGCCCTGGAGTATCAAAACAGCTCAGGACGATGCCGGATCGCGCCAGTTCTATGCTTTACCCAAGGTCAGGGAGGGCTTTGCACGACGACATTCTATCGGAGCTTGGTCGGCTCACTCTCTGACGTGAAGGATGGTATTCTTCAGTCGAACCGCATACCGTTTGGCAGCCCTGCAAGCCCCGTCAACATCACGCGTGCCATCGCAATGGCGCCAGGGAAGGCATCCCTTCTATCGCGCTGCCCGGTTTGCCTCCGTCGAGTTGCTGCAGCAGGATTCGTTCGGCCAGGCGTACCATCTCGTGCGGGCTCTGGCGTCGCCGCCTGGCCGACCTCGGTTCAAATCCTTGGCCAGCGATACCACGCCATCGGGCTGCGAGGCATGAGCTGATGCATTGCCTTCTGCAATCGCTCGCTGGATAGTCCCGGCAATGTTCGAGACTATTGCGACTCACGGGACCACAATCCTGGCGATCATCTCAGTGGCGATGGCAACCGTCGGCATCGCCCACGCCGTCATGACCAAGGAAGACGTCCGCGCTGCCACCGGCTGGGTCGGCGTGATGGTGCTGTCGCCGATCCTCGGCGTGCTGATCTATGCCGTCGCCGGCATAAACCGCATCCGTCGTGCCACGATCAGCGCACAGCGCCCGCTTGCCGGCGATGCGGTGTCAGCCAAGCATGAGCGCGACCTCGTCGCCGAGGAGGCACTGATCGTCGAGCGCTACGGACAGCGCTTCACGGGTCTTAGAACGCTCGGCGACCGGGTGGCGAGACGCACGCTCAACCCGGGAAATGCAATCGACGTGTTGGAGACGGGCGACGAGGCCTACGCCGCCATGTGCGCGGCCATCGATGGCGCCGAGCGCAGCGTCCTGCTCGAGACCTATATTTTCGACAATGACGCCGTCGGCCTGCTCTTCGTCGAATCGCTGGCCAATGCCGTCCGGCGCGGCGTTACCGTTCGCGTGCTGATCGATGCCGTCGGCGCCCGCTACTCGGTCCCCAGCATTTTGGGGCACCTGCGCGACGCGAAGATTCCCGTCGATCTCTTCAACGGCAACATCGTCATGGGCCTGCGGCTGCCCTACGCCAACCTCAGGACCCACCGGAAGATCCTGGTGGTCGACGGCACGGTTGCCTTTACCGGCGGCATGAATATCCGCAAGGGTTTTTCCGCGGAGTTCGCTGGCTCGAAGAGCGCCAGGGACACGCATTTCCGGGTAACCGGCCCAGTCGTCGCCGACCTCTTCTCGGTCGCCGCCGAGGACTGGCGTTTTGTCACCAAAGAGGCGTTGAAGGGCGATGCTTGGCGCATAGCGTCACTATCGCCGGCGCCCGGCGTCCCGATGCTGGTGCGAGCGGTCGCTTCCGGCCCGGACGCCAGCAACGAGACCAACCACAAGCTGCTGATCGGCGCGTTTTCCGTCGCGCGCAAGTCGATCCGCCTGATGTCGCCCTATTTCCTGCCCGACCGCGAATTGGTCAGCGCGCTGATCACCGCCGCCCGGCGCGGCGTCGAAATCGACATCGTCGTGCCGGCGGTGAACAACCTTTTCCTCGTCGATCGCGCCATGACCGCGCAATTCGATCAGGTGCTGAAGCACTATTGCCGCGTCTGGCGCACCGAAGGGCCGTTCGACCATTCGAAGCTGCTGTCGATCGACGGCGCATGGGCCTATATCGGGTCGTCCAACCTCGATGCCCGGTCGTTGCGGCTCAACTTCGAGATCGACCTGGAGATCCTCGACGCAGGCTTTGCGCGCGAGATCGAAGCGCGGATCGGATCGGCAATGACCTCCGCCGTGCCGGTGACGCTCGATGCCTTGCGCGCCCGGCCGTTCCTCATCAGGCTGTTCGACCGGGTCCTTTGGCTCGGTTCACCCTATCTCTAGATGGGTTTGCCCTATCTTTAACAAAACGACGTGTTTGCCAGATAGTTTGACGCCGATCATGGAACACAGACCGAAAGACTCTATTTGATGTGCATGATGAAAGCGGCTGAAATGGCGGGCACGCGATGCGGATGAACGGACGCAGCCTGCCAGCGAGCATGCTTTTGTCCATCCGCGACCGTCGGATGCAGAAGGCAAACGCCGCCGCGCACAAGACGACCGGCACCACCGGCACGCTGGTCGCCTCCTACAACGTCCACAAATGCATCGGCGTCGACCGCAAATTCGATCCCGAGCGCACCAGCCGCGTCATCCGCGAAATCGATCCCGATGTCATCGCTTTGCAGGAAGCCGATAATCGTTTCGGCGACCGTGACGGGCTTCTCGACCTGCCCCGGCTCGAACGGGAAACCGGCCTTGTTCCCGTGCCGATTTCGGCCACCGGCAAGGGCCATGGCTGGCATGGCAATGTCCTGCTGTTCAAGAAGGGCGTGGTTCGCGACGTGCATCAGATCAAGCTTCCGGGGCTGGAGCCGCGCGGTGCCGTCGTGGCGGAGATCGAGATGGATGGAAGCCAGACTTTGCGCGTCATCGCCGCTCATCTCGGCCTGTTGCGCCACTCGCGTTCCCAGCAGGCACGTGTCGTGCTCGATCTCATGAACAGCCCGGACGAAAAGCCGACCTTACTGCTTGGCGACCTGAACGAATGGCGGCTCGGCAACCGCTCGGCGCTCAACACGCTGCATGCGACGTTCGGTCCGCAGCCGCCGGCGGTTCCCACCTTCCCGTCAAACCTGCCGCTGCTGGCTCTCGACCGGATCATGACCAATCGGCACGGAATGATCGCGGCGGTGGAGGCGCACGATACGCCGCTTTCGCGCGTTGCCTCCGACCATCTGCCGCTCACGGCGCTTGTTCGCCTTGATCGTATGGCCGCCGCTGATAACGCCATGATGTCTCCGGCGTCGCAAAGCGTGTAGATTTGACAGGGAACGCCCGGTTCTTCCATGAGTTTATAGGTCGAGTTCATACGTTTTGGACAGGCAGGAGGATGGGATGAAAAAACTGATTTTGGCTTCCATGTTGGCATTTGCCGCGACAGCGGCAGTGACTGCACCAACGCGAGCCGCAAGCGTGACTATCCAGTCCGACGACGGCAACCGATATTCATCGGACGATGATTCCGACAGCGGAATTGTTATTCGCCGTCACCACAATCGACATTATGACAACCAGTATGATGACGACCAGAGCGTCCAGTACGACAGTGATAGCGACTACCGGGATCGCGCATACCGGCGCCACCACCGGCACCATCGCTGCCACGTCGAAACGGTCGTGCATTGGCGCCACCACCACAAGGTGGTTGAAGACGTTCGCGTCTGCGGCTGATCTCGTGCGGCGAATGCCATGACGCGCATGGCTGCGGTCTAATTGATGGACATGGCTATGCCGCATTGCACAATTTGACGGCCTTGCCCACAATGCAGGCATGATCCGCCCCGCTCTAGCCGTCCTGGTGATCGATGAAAATCGCATCCGCGCCTCGATAATCGAGGCCGGCCTGCGCGAGGCCGGCCATCAGCAGGTCACCGTCATCCACGATGTCACCGGCATTGCGCGGCGGATCGCCGAGATCGAGCCTGACGTCATCGTCATCGACCTCGAAAACCCCAACCGCGACATGCTGGAAAACATGTTCCAGCTGTCGCGCGCCGTGAAGCGCCCGATCGCCATGTTCGTCGACCGCTCCGACCAGGCCTCGATCGAGGCCGCGGTCGATGCCGGCGTTTCGGCCTATGTCGTCGACGGCCTGCGGCAAGAACGCGTCAAGCCAATCCTCGACATGGCCGTCAGCCGCTTCAACGCCTTCTCGCGCATGGCGCGCGAACTGGAAGAGGCGCGCAGCGAGCTGGAGAGCCGCAAGGTGATCGACCGTGCCAAGGGCATCCTGATGAAGTCGCGCGGGCTGACGGAAGAAGCCGCCTACACGCTGCTGCGCAAGACCGCGATGAACCAGAACCGCAAGATCGGCGACATCGCCCAGAGCCTGGTGACTGCCGCCGGGCTGCTGGGACCGGCGGAGGACGAATGACGATGGGCGCCGAGCACCAGATAACCGCCGGCTTCATGCCGCTTTTCGACAGCGCCGTGCTGGTCGCCGCCGGCGAGCTTGGCTTCGCCAGGCGCGAAGGCATCGACCTGACGCTGCATCGCGAGACCTCCTGGGCCAACATCCGGGACCGCATCGCTATCGGCCACTTCCATCTCGCGCATATGCTGGGACCGATGCCGCTCGCCTGCAATCTCGGGCTGACGCCGCTCGCTTCCGAGACCATCGTGCCGTTCTCGCTTGGGCTCGGCGGCAATTGCGTCACCATCTCCAACGCGGTGTGGGAGGGCATGGCGGCGCACGGCGCGGCGCCCGATCTCGATCCGGCGCGCGCGGGTGCGGCACTTGGCGCGCTTATCCGCGAACGCGCGGCCGCTGGCCACGATCCGCTGCGCTTTGCAGTCGTGCACCCGCATTCGGGGCATAATTACGAACTGCGCTACTGGCTGGCCGCTTGCGGCATCGATCCCCAGCGCGAGATCGAGATCGTCATCGTGCCGCCGCCCTTCATGGCCGACGCGCTGGCCGCGGGCCGCATCGACGGCTATTGCGTCGGCGAGCCTTGGAACAGTGCCGCGGTGGCGGCCGGCACCGGCCATATCGTCACCGTCAAGGCGCTGTTGTGGCGCAACAGCCCGGAGAAGGTGGTCGGGGTGCGCAAAGCCTGGGCCGAGCAGTCCCCCGAAGCCCTGGCGGCGCTCTTGCGCGCACTGCATCATTCGGCGCGCTGGTGCCAGGATCCGGCGAACCGCACCGAACTGGCCGATGTGATGGCCAAAGCTGGTTTCCTCGGCCTGCCGCCGGCTGTCCAGATGCCGATCCTCACCGGCCATCTCCAGTTGGGTGGCGGGGCGGACCTGGATATCGAAGACTTCTTCGTGCCCTTCGACAAGGCGGCGAACTTCCCGTGGAAGAGCCATGCCTTGTGGTTCTACACGCAGATGGTGCGCTGGGGGCATGTCGCGCACACGCCTGACAATCTCGCCATTGCCCGCGACTGCTACCGTCCCGACCTCTACCGTTCGGCGCTGAAGCCGCTGGGCGTGGCGCTGCCGGGCGCCAATTCGAAGGTCGAGGGCGCGCTCAAGGCCGCAACCGCGGTCGGCGCGACCGGGGCGGGCCTGGTGCTTGGCCCCGACGGTTTCTTTGACGGCCAGATCTTCGATCCGGACCAGATCGAAGCGTATGTCGAGAAGCAGAAATCGGCCCGCGCGAAAGCTTGATCGTTTCCTCGCCATTCTTGTGCATTGCACAAAAATTGTGCGCGCGATTGCTCTACTGAACAATCTTTGGTCTGCTCGCCATAGCGCCTGACGCGTCGACGACCGGCGTTTATCAATGATTTCATTGATATTTTTCCCTCACCGTCAAACTGGCACGGTTCCTGCTTTGAAATAATCAGGCCCTTCGCGGGTCACGGAACAGCGTCCAATGGCGGGCGCTACGGGCAAAGCTGCCGCTCAGGTCAAGACGCGATCCGGATTCCCGGACGCGACGACCTGGCCGGCGGCTTTTTTGTTTTTGGGTCAATCGACGGCGCGGATCGCGTTCAACCGGAGACGACGATGAAGAAGACAATGAAGAAATTAATCGGCACCGGCACATCGCTCGGGGATGTGACACGTCGTGATTTTCTGGTCAGCAGCGCGATGACGGCCGGCCTGTTCATGGCCGCCCGCAAGCTCTTTCCGTCCGGCGCCCATGCCGCTACCTCCGCCCCGGAAGTCACTGGCGCCAAGCTCGGCTTCATCGCGCTGACCGATGCCGCACCGCTGATAGTCGCCAAGGAGAAGGGGCTGTTCGCGAAATTCGGCATGCCCGATGTCGAGGTGCTGAAACAGGCCTCGTGGGGCGCGACGCGCGACAATCTGATGCTCGGCGGCGCCGCCAACGGCATCGACGGCGCCCATATACTGACGCCGCTGCCCTATCTCATGCACACCGGCAAGGTGACCCAGAACAACCAGCCGATGCCGATGGCGATCGTGGCGCGGCTCAACTACGACTGCCAGGGCATTTCGGTGGCGCAAGAATATGCCGCCACCGGCGTCGGCCTCGATGCCTCGAAGCTGAAGGACGTCTTCGCGGCCAAGAAGGCGGCCGGCAAGGACATCAAGGCCGCCATGACCTTCCCGGGCGGCACCCATGATTTATGGCTGCGCTACTGGCTCGCCGCCGGCGGCATAGATCCCGACAAGGATGTCTCGACCATCGTCGTGCCGCCGCCGCAGATGGTGGCCAACATGAAGGTCGGCAACATGGACGTGTTCTGCGTCGGCGAGCCGTGGAACGAGCAACTCGTCCACCAGGGCGTCGGCTTCACCGCCGCCACGACGGGCGAGTTGTGGAAGGGCCATCCGGAAAAGGCGCTCGGCCTGCGCGCCGAGTTCATCGACAAGTACCCGAACGCCACCAAGGCGATCCTGATGGCCGTCATGGAAGCCCAGCAATGGTGCGAGGCCACGGAGAACAAGGACGAGATGGCCACCATCATCGGCAAACGGCAATGGATGAACGTGCCGGTCGCCGACATCATCGGCCGCCTCAAGGGCGACATCAACTACGGCAATGGCCGCGTCGCCACCGGCACCGATCTCTACATGAAGTTCTGGAAGGGCGGCGTCTCCTATCCCTTCAAGAGCCATGACAGCTGGTTCCTCGCCGAGAACATACGCTGGGGCAAATTCGGGCCGACCACTGACATCAAGGCACTGGTCGACCAGGTCAACCGCGAGGATCTGTGGCGCGAGGCGGCCAAGGATCTCGGCATTNTCTCGGCATTGCCACCGCCGACATCCCGGCGTCCTCCTCGCGCGGTGTCGAGACCTTCTTCGACGGCAAAGTCTTCGATCCGGCCAACCCGTCAGCCTATCTCGACAGCCTCAAGATCAAGGCTTCGGCCTGACCAGCGCAAACGGCGCGTTGCGCCGTTGTCGTCCCCAGCGCAACGGCACCGTTCGTGCCGTCGCACTGGCCCTCACCATCTGCCCACGGAGTTTTTCCCAGACATGTCTATCCAGACGATCGAGGACACCAAGGTGAAGGCCTTTCCCGCCAAGCCGGCCGAAGTCATCGCCTTCACGGTCAAGGCACGACGCCGCTTCGATCCGGTCGCGATCGTCGGAAAGCTGGCGAGCACGCTGGTGCCGCCGGTCGTCGTCATCGCTTTGATGCTCGTCGTCTGGCAAATCGCCTGCTCGTCGCCGACATCGAGCCTGCCGCCGCCCAGCCAAGTGTGGAACGAGGCCTACGACCTCATCGCGCATCCGTTCTTCAACAACGGCCCGCAGGATATCGGGCTGGCCTGGCGGGTGCTGATCTCGCTGCAGCGTGTTGCCATCGGCTTCGGCATGGCGGCGGTCGTCGGCGTTGCACTTGGCGCGCTGGTCGGCCAGTCGATCTGGGCGATGCGCGGCCTCGATCCGGTGTTCCAGATCCTGCGCACCGTGCCGCCGCTCGCCTGGCTGCCGCTGTCGCTGGCCGCGTTCCGCGATTCCAGCCCGTCGGCGCTGTTCGTCATCTTCATCACCTCGATCTGGCCGATCATCATCAACACCGCCGTCGGCGTGCGCAACATCCCGCAGGATTACCGCAACGTCGCCCGCATCCTGCGGCTCAACCCGCTCGAATTCTTCATCAAGATCATGGTGCCGGCCGCGGCACCCTACATCTTCACCGGCCTCAGGATCGGCATCGGCCTGTCGTGGCTCGCCATCGTGGCCGCCGAAATGCTGACGGGCGGCGTCGGCATCGGCTTCTTCATCTGGGACGCGTGGAACTCGTCGCGGCTGCCCGACATCATCGTCGCGCTCGCCTATATCGGCGTCACCGGCTTCTGCCTCGACCGTCTGGTCGCCGCGGTCGGCGTCTTCGTCACCCGCGGCACGACGGCAAAGTGAGGAGAGCGTGATGACCGCCTACCTGAAACTCGACCATATCGACAAATCCTTCGCCCGCGGCGGCCAGGTCAGCGAGGTCCTGAAGGACATCCGGCTGACCATCGACAAGGGCGAATTCGTCTCCATCATCGGTCACTCAGGCTGTGGCAAGTCGACCTTGCTCAACCTGATCGCCGGGCTGACCACGGTGTCCGCTGGCGCCGTGCTGCTCGAGAACAAGGAGGTCGACAGCCCCGGACCCGAGCGCGCCGTGGTGTTCCAGAACCACAGCCTTTTGCCGTGGCTGACGGTCTATGAGAACATCAACCTGGCGGTGTCGAAAGTCTTTGGCCGTTCCAAGAGCAAGGCCGAGCGGCATGACTGGATCATGCGCAATCTCGACCTCGTGCAGATGGCGCATGCAAGGGACAAGCGGCCGGCGGAGATCTCGGGCGGCATGAAGCAGCGCGTCGGCATCGCGCGCGCGCTGGCCATGGAGCCGAAGATCCTGCTGCTCGACGAGCCGTTCGGCGCGCTCGACGCGTTGACGCGCGCCCATCTGCAGGACGCGGTGATGGACATCCATTCCAGGCTCGGCTCGACGACGATCATGATCACCCATGATGTCGATGAGGCGGTGCTGCTCTCCGACCGCATCGTCATGATGACCAACGGCCCGGCCGCGACCATCGGCGAGGTTCTTCCCGTGCCGCTGGCCCGCCCCCGCCGGCGCATCGAACTCGCCTCGGATCGCACCTTCCTGCGCTGCCGCGAGGCGGTGCTGAAATTCCTCTACGAACGCCACCGCTTCGTCGAAGCCGCGGAGTAGACCAATGACCGAAAAACTCGTCATCATCGGCAACGGCATGGCCCCTGGGCGCATGCTGGAGCACCTGTTGGAGCAGGCCCCGGGCCGCTATCAGGTCACCATCTTCAACGCCGAGCCCAGGGTGAACTACGATCGCATCATGCTGTCGCCGGTGCTGTCCGGCGAAAAGGCGTATGAGGAAATCATCATCCACGGCGATGGCTGGTACATCGCCAACGACATCACGCTGTACAAGGGCCACAAGATCGTCGCCATCGACCGGACGACCAAGACCGTCACCTCGGACCACGGCGTCACCGAACCCTACGACAAACTGGTCATCGCCACCGGCTCGGTGCCGTTCATCATCCCGGTCCCGGGCCACAATCTGCCCGGCGTGCTGACCTATCGCGACCTCGACGACGTCCAGGCGATGATGCTTGCCGCCCAGTCCAGGTCCAAGGCCGTGGTTATCGGCGGCGGCCTGCTTGGGCTCGAGGCCGCGGCCGGCCTGAGTGCGCAGGGCATGGATGTCACCGTGCTGCACGTCATGCCGACGCTGATGGAGCGCCAGCTCGATCCGGCCGCCGGCTATCTCCTGCAGCGCGCGGTCGAAGAACGCGGCATTAAGGTCGTCACCAAAGCCAATACACAGGCAATCACCGGCAACGGCAAGGTCGAGCAAGTCGAACTCGCCGACGGCACCGTCATCCCGGCGACTTTGGTGGTGATGGCGGTCGGCATCCGGCCCAATGCGGCGCTGGCCAAGGAGGCGGGCATTGCCGTCAATCGCGGCATCGTCGTCGACGCCGGCATGCGCAGCAACGACCCCGACATCTTCGCGCTCGGTGAATGCGCCGAGGTCAACGGCATGGTCTATGGGCTGGTGGCGCCTCTCTACGAGATGGCGCGCGTTGCCGCGAGCCAGCTCGCCGGCGACGAGGCCGCCGCCTTCGTCCACATGGACACGCCAACCAAGCTCAAGGTTACGGGCATTGACCTGTTCTCGCTCGGCGATTTCGCCGAAGGCGAGGATCGCCAGGAGATCGTGCTGCGCGATGCGGCGGCCGGCGTCTACAAGCGGCTCGTGCTCAAGGACGACCGCATCATCGGCACCGTGCTCTATGGCGAGACGGCGGACGGCGCCTGGTTCAACGACCTTAAGAAGAAACAGACCGACATATCGCAAATGCGCGATACGTTGATCTTCGGCCAGTCCTACCAGGGGGGTGCCCCGCTGGACCCTATGGCGGCCGTTGCAGCCTTGCCGGATGATGCGGAAATCTGCGGCTGCAACGGCGTCTGCAAGGGCAAGATCACCAGTACGATCACAGCCAAGGGCCTGACCTCCCTCGACGACGTCAGGGCTCACACCAAGGCGTCGGCCTCCTGCGGCTCCTGCACCGGGCTGGTCGAGAAGCTGATGGTGCTGACCATCGGCGACAACTACAACCCGGCCGCCGTACAGCCGATGTGCGGCTGCACCACGCTCGGCCATGACGAGGTGCGCCGGCTGATCAAGGCCAAGGGGCTGAAGACCATTCCCGCCGTCATGCAGGAACTGGAGTGGACGACCTCCTGCGGCTGCGCCAAATGCCGGCCCGCGCTCAACTACTACCTCGTCTGCGATTGGCCGGACGAGTACGCCGACGACTATCAATCGCGTTTCATTAACGAGCGCGTCCACGCCAACATCCAGAAGGACGGCACCTATTCGGTGGTGCCGCGCATGTGGGGCGGCGTGACCAATGCGGCCGAGCTGCGCGCCATCGCCGATGTCGTCGACAAGTTCGAGATCCCGATGGTCAAGGTCACTGGCGGCCAGCGCATCGACATGCTGGGCATCCGCAAGGAGGACCTGCCGGCGGTGTGGGCCGATCTCGGCCAGGCCGGCTTCGTTTCCGGCCACGCCTACGCCAAGGGCCTGCGCACGGTGAAGACCTGCGTCGGTTCCGACTGGTGCCGCTTCGGCACGCAGGATTCGACGGGGCTCGGCATTCGCATCGAGAAATTCATGTGGGGCTCGTGGACCCCGGCCAAGGTCAAGATGGCGGTGTCGGGCTGCCCCCGCAACTGCGCCGAGGCGACCTGCAAGGATGTCGGCGTCATCTGCGTCGACAGTGGCTACGAGATCCATTTCGCCGGTGCCGCCGGCCTCGACATCAAGGGCACCGAAGTGCTCGGCCTCGTGAAGACGGAAGACGAGGCGCTGGAGCATATCGTGGCGCTGACGCAGATGTACCGCGAGCAGGGCCGCTATCTCGAGCGCATCTACAAATGGGCCAAGCGCATCGGCATCCCCGAGATCAAGCGCCAGATCATGGACGATGCGGACAAGCGCAAGGCCTATTACAAGCGCTTTGTCTTCTCGCAGAAATTCGCCCAGGTCGATCCGTGGTCGGAGCGCGTTTCGGGTAAGGACAAGCACGAATTCCGGCCGATGGCTTCGGTCGGGTTTGCCGAGGCGGCGGAGTGATGGAGATGTTTGCGCGAGGCGCCCCCCTCTGGCCTGCCGGCCATCTCCCCCGCAAGGGGGGAGATCGGATGTCGTTTCGGTTTTCGCCAATCTCCAAAGCCGGCAGCTGGATGCCACCGTCGAAGCTGCCAATCTCCCCACTTGAGGGGGAGATGTCGGGCAGGACAGAGGGGGGCGCCTGGGCATTTACACATCAAGCAGAGCCGGGAGCGCCCACATGAACTGGATCGCAATAGGCACCCTTTCCGACATCCCGCGCCGTGGCGCGCGCTGCGTTGCCACGCCTGAAGGCAAGGTCGCTGTCTTCCGCACCGCCGACGACCAGGTCTATGCCATCGATGACCATTGCCCGCACAAAGGCGGGCCGCTTAGCCAGGGCATCGTCCATGGCGCCGCGGTGACCTGCCCTCTGCACAATTGGGTGATCTCGCTGGAGACGGGCAAGGCGCTCGGCGCCGACGAGGGCGCGGTCCGCACCATCCCGGTGAAACGGGAAGGCGAACATCTGTTCATCGCGCTGGAAGCGCTGGCCAGCCGCGCGGCCTGAACATGGACATTGAAGCAGCGCGCGAGGTGAGGACCACCTGCCCCTATTGCGGGGTAGGCTGCGGCGTGCTGGCGAAGGTTGCCGCGGACGGGCAAGTGTCCGTCCGCGGCGACCCCGACCATCCCGCGAATTTCGGCAGGCTCTGTTCGAAAGGTTCGGCTTTGGCCGAAACCATCGACCTCGACGGCAGGCTGCTTCATCCTGAAATCCACGGCAGCCGCGCCGGCTGGGACGAGGCGCTCGACCTTGTCGCGTCGACCTTCTCGCAAACCATCGCCGAGCACGGACCGGATGCGGTCGCCTTCTACGTCTCCGGCCAGTTGCTGACCGAGGACTATTACCTCGCCAACAAGCTGATGAAGGGTTTTGTCGGCTCGGCCAACATCGACACCAATTCGCGGCTCTGCATGGCCTCGTCGGTCGCCGGCCACCGCCGCGCCTTCGGCTCCGACACCGTGCCGGGGAACTACGACGATCTCGAGCTTGCCGACCTGATCGTGCTGGTCGGCTCCAACCTCGCCTGGTGCCATCCCGTCCTCTACCAGCGCATCGCCGCGGCCCGCGAAAAGCGGCCGGACATGAAGATCGTGCTGGTCGACCCGCGCCGCACCATGACATCGGACATTGCCGACATGCACCTGGCGATCGCGCCGGACGGCGACGTCGCCTTGTTCACCGGTCTGCTCGCCTGGCTCGGCCAGCACAATGCGCTGGACCGCGGCTATATCACCGCGCACACCACCGGCTTCGGACAAGCGCTTTTCGCCGCCTCGGCGCTCGATCTGGCGGGCGTTGCCGCAGCGACGGGCCTCGGCGAAGACGAGCTTGTCCGTTTCTACAGCCTGTTTGCCGCGACCGCCAAGACGGTGACCGTCTACAGCCAGGGCGTGAACCAGTCGTCCTCCGGCACCGACAAAGTCAACGCCATCATCAACTGTCATCTCGCCACCGGCCGCATCGGCAGGCCGGGCGCCGGACCATTTTCGGTGACCGGCCAGCCCAACGCCATGGGCGGCCGCGAGGTCGGCGGCATGGCCAACATGCTCGCCGCCCATATGGAGATCGAGAACCCCGAACACCGTGACCGCGTGCGGCGCTTCTGGAATGCACCTGCTGTCGCGCAAAAGCCTGGCCTGAAGGCGGTCGAGATGTTTCAAGGCGTGGCCGACGGGCGCATCAAGGCGCTGTGGATCATAGCCACCAACCCGGTCGATTCGATGCCGGACGCCGATGCCGTCGAGGCCGCGATCAAGGCCTGCCCGTTCGTCGTGGTCTCCGACGTGCTGGTGAGCACCGACACCGTCCGCCACGCCCATGTCCGGCTGCCGGCCGCCGCCTGGGGCGAGAAGGACGGCACTGTCACCAATTCCGAGCGCCGCATCTCGCGCCAGCGCGCGTTTCTCAGCCTGCCCGGCGAAGCGCGGCCCGACTGGTGGATCATTGCCGAGGTGGCGCGTCGGATGGGATTTGGCGAAGCGTTTGCGCATGAGACGCCGGCGGCGGTTTTTGGCGAGCATGCCGCGCTGTCGGGCTTCGAGAACGATGGCGCGCGGGATTTCGATATTGGTGCTTATGGGGGTGTCGATGCGGAGGAATACGACGCGCTGGCGCCTTTCCAATGGCCAGCGCCGAGCCCAGGCACCCCCCTCTGGCCTGCCGGCCATCTCCCCCGCAAGGGGGGAGATCACCTATTGTCGCGGCCTTCGCCAATCACCAGCGACGCAGGAAACCTGCCGGCGTCGAAGCTGCCAATCTCCCCCCTTGCGGGGGAGATGGCCGGCAGGCCAGAGGGGGGTGTTCAAGCTGAGCTTAAACCAGAGGGTGAAAGCACCCGCTTCTTCGCCAACGGCAATTTCTATACCCCCGACCGCAAGGCGCGCTTCATCGCCATCCGCGCCACCACGGAAATCCGCACCACACCTGACTTCCCACTCGTCCTCAACACCGGCCGGATCCGCGACCATTGGCACACGATGACGCGCACCGGCAAAAGCCCGCGTCTGTCCCAGCACATCGCCGAGCCCTTCGTCGAAATCCATCCGGCGGATGCAGAACACCATGGCATTGGCGATGCCGACATCGTGCGCATCTCCAGCCCGCGTGGCGAAGTGTTCGCGCGTGCGCTGATCACGGCCCGCCAGCGCCGTGGCAGCCTGTTCGCGCCGATGCACTGGACCGATCAGTTCGCCGCCAAAGGGCGGCTCGACACGCTTACCGCGCCGCTCACCGATCCAATCTCAGGCCAGCCGGCGCTGAAACACGTCGCGGCCCATATCGAGAAATTTGCGGCCAGGGCCTTTGGTTTCGCGGTGACGCGGCAACATCCCCAGGCAATTGCCGCTCCCTATTGGGCGACAGCCCGCTGCAAGGGTGGGTGGCGGGTCGAGCTTGCTTTCGCCGAGGCCGAGGTCGATTGGACGGGCTTTGCCCGGTCACTGTTTGGTGTGGAGCCGCGAGCAGAAATGCTTGCCTATCACGACCGCGAGGCCGGCCAGCATCGCATTGCCGCTTTCGATTGCGAGCACCTTGTCGGCGCCTTGTTCGTCGCGCCCGGTCCGGTCGCGGTGTCGCGCGGCTGGGCGGCTGAACAGTTGGAAACATCCCACGCCGGCCAGCGCGAACGCTTCCGCATCGTCGCCGGTCGTGCCGGCGCCGAACGGCCCGATGCCGGCGCGACGGTCTGCTCCTGCTTCAGCGTCGGCGTCAACCAGATCGTGACGGCCGCGGCGGCCGGCTGCACGACCGTCGAGGCCATCGGCGATGCGCTGAAGGCCGGCACCAATTGCGGCTCCTGCCGGTCCGAGATCCGCGCCATCATCCTGGCCAACCGCGTCCAGGCCGCGGAATGAGCTGCGTCCAGGGCGAACGGATCAGCCATGTTCCACGCGCCGGCGGCCCGCCAAAAACAAGCAGGCCGTCGGCGTTTTTGCCAACCACGATCTTTTTTCGATAATCCACTCGGTCACTCGCATATCGGAAGTGGAGCGCGGCAAAGCTTCGCCGCCGGGCGATGTCTTATCGCTCGTCAGACCATGGCTGGTCTGCACTCATGTCCGAAAGGCGTGCCCCGCCGCTCGGAATGACGCGGAAACCATGCCTGGCCCTCATGAAGGTCAATTAAACGAGCGGCCGTTCGGCTGACTATTATTGGAAGGGTTTTCCAAGCCCTAGCAATCAGTTAGCGGACTGGACCATGACCCATCGCCGTAGCTCCATGCTTGGTTGGCCCAGTTCTCCGCAATTGGTACGTCTGGACACAAGTGTTGAAGACTGGAAAATGGGAAACGTAACTTCGCCATGCGAGTTTGATTCAAGCATCAGGAGACCAGCGCTGAATCTGGAAGACATAGCCCGACATCCGGCCCTGCACCGCTACGTTCAAGAACAGTCGAAGGCGCTGATCCGAATCTATGAGGAGAGCCCACGGCTGGCGTCCATTTTTGCCACGCAGCAGCGCTGGCTGTTGGGTCATGTCGGCCTGGCCATGCACTTCAGGCGCGACCCGAACGACCGCCGCAAGGACCTGACCGTATCGCGCTTCATCGAGGTCGTGCACAAGAACGAGGTAGCCAGCCGCAACACTGCGGACGCCTTCATCAAGGAGATGCTGCACTACAACATCGCCGAGTATGTGGCGGGTGGGGATGGCCGCACCCATCCCCTGCAACCGACGGCGGCCACCATCGAGAGATTCACCGGCTGGGTGATCGCCCATCTACGCACGCTTGACTATATCGATGGGGGCGACCGGCTGGCCAGATACCTGGACCGGCCCGACATGCTTGCCACGCTGCAGCCTCTGGTGGCTGACGGCCTGCTTGCCTCGAAGCCGGTGCGCGAACCCAACCAGACCTTTTCCCTGTTCATCTGGCTCAACAATGGCGGCATCGTCATGGATTGGCTAATGTCAGGCATCGATCCCGATCATGCCGACCTGGAGCGGATTCCGACCAGCGTGGTTGCGATCGGCGACTTCGCCAAATGGCTCAAGCTGTCGCGGACCCATCTCGGCCGCAAACTGCGCACTGCCGAGGAACTCGGCAGCATCGGCTGGCTCGGCCAGCGAGGCCATTCGGTGATGTGGGTATCACACGGATTCTACGAGGAATACATGACCGTCCAGGCCGCCAAGTTGGCCGTCGTCGACGATGCCTTCAAAGCTTGCTTCCCGCCATCGCAAGCCGGCACCTGAGAGGCGCCGCGCGAGAGGGACGCGGTCAAGCTGGCCATCATCGCCAACGCCTTGCCAAAGCCCGTGTCGATTGATGCTCGCCGAGCACACTGACACGGGCCTTGGTCGGCGATCTCAATCGATGTCGAACGAGACGCCCTGGGCAAGCGGCAGCGCCTTCGAATAGTTCACCGTATTGGTGGCGCGCCGCATATAGGCCTTCCACGCATCGGAGCCGCTCTCGCGGCCGCCGCCGGTTTCCTTTTCGCCGCCAAACGCGCCGCCGATCTCGGCCCCCGACGTGCCGATATTGACGTTGGCGATGCCGCAGTCCGAACCGTCGACGCCGAGGAAACGCTCGGATTCCTGCAGGTCGCGGGTGAAGATCGACGACGACAGGCCGGCGCCAACCGCGTTGTGCTCGTCGAGCACGGTATCGAAATCCGAATATTTCATCACATAAAGGATCGGCGCGAAGGTCTCTTCCGTCACCGGCGAAACCTGTTTCGGCATCTCGACCAGCGCCGGGTGCACGTAGTAGGCGTCCGGATGGCCGTTCTCGACCCGCGCGCCGCCGGTCACCTTGCCGCCATGCGACATCGCTTCCTTCAAGGCCTTCTGCATGTTGTCGAAGGCAGCCTTGTCGATCAGCGGCCCGACCAGCGAAGAGGTCTCCAGCGGGTTGCCGACCGAAACACTTTCGTATGCCTTCTTCAGACGTGGAACCAGGGCGTCATAGACGCTGTCATGCACGAACAAGCGCCGCAGCGTCGTGCAACGCTGACCAGCGGTGCCCATCGCTCCAAAGGCAATCGCGCGCAGCGCCACGTCGAGGTCCGCCGTCGGGCAGACGATACCGGCATTGTTGCCGCCGAGCTCCAGCACGGCGCGCGCGAAGCGCTTGGCCAGGCGCGGCCCGACGTCCCTGCCCATGCGGGTCGAGCCGGTGGCCGAAACCAGCGGCACCTTGGGATGGTCGACCAGGATCTCGCCGACCGCACGATCGCCGATCAGCACCGGCGCCAGGCCCTGCGGCGCGTCCGCGCCGAAGCGCTTGACGGCGCGTTTGAAGATCGCCTCGCAGGCAAGTGCGGTCAGCGGCGTCTTCTCCGACGGCTTCCACACCACCGCGTCGCCGCAGACCAGCGCCAGCGCTGCGTTCCACGACCACACCGCGACCGGGAAGTTGAAGGCCGAAATGACGCCGACGACGCCAAGCGGATGCCAGGTTTCCATCATCCGGTGGCCTGGACGCTCGGTGGCGATGGTCAGGCCGTACAATTGCCGGGACAGACCGACGGCGAAATCGCAGATGTCGATCATCTCCTGCACTTCGCCGAGGCCCTCGGACGGAATTTTGCCGACCTCGATCGACACCAACCGGCCGAGCTCGGCCTTATGCGCACGCAGTTCCTCGCCAAGCAGGCGCACCAGTTCGCCGCGCTTCGGACCCGGAACCAGCCGCCAGGATTGGAATGCCTTGTGCGCGGCATCGATGGTATTGGCCGCCTCAGTCGGCGAGATGGTCTTCAGCGCCGCGATCTCCTCGCCCGTCACCGGGCTGCGCACGATCAGGTCGCCGCCAACAAGCGCGTCCTTGGCGACACCCAGTTTCGCCAGAAGTTCGGCCGTTTCCTTCGCTATCGTCATTTTTGTCCCTTTCAGATCCCGTCGCTCAGATGGCTTCGGTCAGAGCTTCGCGCCACGTTCCCGCGTGCCGGCTGGCATCTCGGGCACAGTCATGGCGTGGCATTACGCGTTTCAGGGGGAAATCGCCACCCCGGCATGGTCCAAGCCCAACCTGCACGATTGAGCCAGGCAGACGGAGCTTAGTTGGCCTTTTTTGCCGGCGCGCGCACGGCGCCGTCCTTCATCAAGCGGTCGATATGCATGCGGATATGGGCCGCTTCGGCCGCCGTATTGGCAAGCGCGATGGCGCGGTCGAAAGCGATGCGCGCCTCGTCGCCCCGGTCGAGCTGCATCAACAGCCCGCCCTTGAGGCCGAAGAAGTGGAAATAGCCGGAAAGCCTCGGCTCCAGCGGTTCGATCATGGCAAGGGCTGCTTCCGGGCCGCTCACCTTGGAGACCGCAACCGCGCGGTTGAGCGTCACCACCGGCGATGGCTGCATTTGTTCGAGCAGGCCGTAAAGCAGGTCGATCTCCACCCAGTCGGTATCCTCGGCCTTCGTAGCCCGGGCGTGCAGCGCCGCGATTGCCGCTTGCACCTGATAGGGACCGGGCTTGCGATGGCGCAACGCCTTGTCGACCAGCGCCAGCCCTTCGTCGATCATCTTGCGGCTCCACAGGCCGCGATCCTGGTCCTCGAGCAGCACGATCTCGCCGTCTTGGTCGAAACGGGCCGGCGCCCGCGCATGCTGCAGCAAAAGCAGCGCTGTCAGCCCCATGATCTCCGGTTCGGTCTGGAACAGCCTGAGCAGCAGCCGGGCCAGCCGGATTGCCTCCTCGCAGAGCGGCGCACGGGCCGGCGCCTCGCCGCTGTTGGTCGAATAGCCTTCGTTGAAGATCAGGTAGACCATGGCCGCCACCGCAGCCAGCCTTTCCGAGCGCTCGACAGCGCCCGGCGTCTCGAACGGCACGCCGGCGTCCGCGATGCGCGCCTTGGCGCGGGTGATGCGTTGTTCCATGGCGCTTTCGCCGACCAGGAAGGCGCGCGCGATCTGCTTGACGGTGAGGCCGGAGACGATGCGCAGCGCGACGGCGATCTGCTGTGTCGCGGGCAAATCAGGGTGGCAGCAGATGAACAGCAGCCGCAGGATGTCGTCGCGGTAATGCGCGCCGTCCAGCCGCTCGGCGATATCGCTTTCGGCATCCTCCAGATCGGAGATCTGGTCCTCTTCCGGCATCGGCGCTTGCTTGGCGCGCTTGCGCACCGCGTCGATGCCGCTGTTGCGGCCGACGAAGATCAGCCAGGCCGCCGGGTCGCGCGGTGGCCCGTTCTGCGGCCAGTTCTTCAACGCCCTGAGGCAGGCATCCTGGAAAGCTTCCTCCGCGGTGTCGAGATCGCGGAAATAGCGCAGCAGCGCGCCCATCGCCTGCGGGCGGGCGGCGCTGATCGCGGAGCTGATCCAGGCAAGTTCGGTCATACGGCAACCTTGGTGGGATTGAAAATGGAGACCGGCCGGATCTCGTAGGAACCGCCGCTCGGGTTGACCTCGGAGAGTTCGCGCGCGAATTCGACCGCCTCGTCGAGATCGGCGCAATCAAGCGTGTAGAAGCCGAGGAACTGTTCCTTGGTCTCGGCGAACGGCCCGTCGATGACGACCGATTCGCCCTTGACCTTCCGCAGCGTCGTCGCCGCCGTCGTCGGCAAAAGCCGCGCCACCGGGCCGAGCCGGCCGGCATTGGCGTACTTCTGCTGAACGTCGAGGAGATCGGTCATGACCTTGTCGTCCTGCTCCTTGCTCCAGGAGCAGACGACGTCTTCGGAGGCATAGCAGAGGATGGCATAAAGCATGGGCGGTCCTTTTCTGTATCAAAGGACGAAACAGTAAGGCCGATCCCGACATGACGTCGATAAAAAAATCCGACGGCTTTGGATTTGGCGCCGCCGGCAACCGCAATCAACCTTCATGTGCCCTCAACCATCTCAGCACGAGCGCTTCCTCCTCGTCGAGACCGTCGATGGAACGCTTGCGCCTGTTGGCTTCGGCCATTTCGGCAAGCAGGCGCCCCTGTGACCAGGCTTCGAAGACCTGCGGGTGGATATAGCATTTTCGGCAGACGGCGCGGGTGTTGCCCAACCGCTCGGCCACCTTGTCGATGACGCTGTTCATCACCCGCTTTTGCTGTGCCTGGCTTTCGGGCAATTCCGTCTGCGCAAACAGCGACGCGGCATGGATGGTGCCGCCCCATGTGCGGAAATGCTTCGAGCTGAACGCATCGCCGGCAGCGCCCCTGATATAGCGGTTGACATCGTCGGAGCGGACCGGACGCCTGTTGCCCTCCTCGTCGAGATACTGGAACAGCTTCTGGCCCGGCAGATCCTGCGCACCGCGCACGATGCCGGCGATGCGGCGGTCGACCAGCTTCAGTTTCCATTCCTTGCCGGATTTGCCCTTGAACGCAAAGCGCAGGCTCGATCCCTTGATGTCGACATGGCGGTCTCGCAACGTCGTCAGGCCGAAGCTCTTGTTGTCGCGGGCATAGGCGGCATTGCCGACGCGGATCATCGTGTTGTCCAGCAACCAGACGATAGCGGCAACGACACGCTCGAACGGCAGGCCGTGACGGCGCAGGTCGCTGTCTATGGTGCGCCGCAGCTCCGGCAGGCTTTCGGCGAAGGCGACGAGGCTCGAATATTTGGCGCTGTCGCGTTCTTCGGCCCATTGCGGATGATAGCGATACTGCTTGCGCCCCCGCTGATCCCTTCCGGTCGCCTGGATATGCCCGTTCGCGTCGGGCGAAATCCAGACATCCGTCCAGGCCGGCGGGATGACGATCGCCTCGATACGCGCCCTCGCGGCATTCGAGACCGGTCGTCCGTCAGGTCCCTTGTAGGAAAATCCCTTGCCTGCCTTCAGCCGGCGAATACCGGGCTCGGCATCGCTGACATAGGTCAGCGCGGCGTGTTCGGCCGAGGTTTGCGCCCCGTTTTTCGGCACAGCGCCGCTGTCGGCCGACGTGCCGCGCGATAATCCGGATCTCTGCAGCATGACCGCTCCACGCCAAATATCCGTAGATAAGCCGTTGGCTGACCGCTGGTTCCACCGCCGGCCGCAAAGTCGATGGCAACCGACATCCGTCGGCCGGCGAGATGTGGGGAATCCAGAGCAATTCCAGGAAAAGTATGAAACGGTTTCCCGGAAAAGCGCAGCGCTTTCCCTTTGGGAATTGCGTCAAAAAAAAGAGTTAGAGGGCGCTTTGCAGCTCTATCCGTGGTGCCGACAGACGGCATCGCACGGCGAGCTTCAGCCTGTAGCGCAGGCAGCGCCAGGCTTCCGACCGCCGCTTCGGCGCGGCCGCGGCTACCGCCAGGAACCGCGCGGCGGTGTCGAGGTCGCCGCGTGCATAGTGGACGCGCGCGATCTTGAGGGCGACAAGCCCCTCCCTGGTCTTCAGCGCCGAGACCGGGATGCTGCAATCGGTGAGTTTGCGCAATTCATGGCGCCACTCCAGGAAGCGCCGCACCGGGTTGATCGCGAAACGATCGTCGGAACGGGCCGGCGAAACCTCATAGACCATGACGGGCTGCGGAATCATGGCCAGCGACGCCTTGCTCATCAGCCGCGCCCAGAACAGCGTGTCCTCGTCATAGGCAAGGCTGACCGGAAACCGTGTTTCGCCGATCAGGCGCCGGGATGCCAGCACGCTGCCCACGGCCACCGAACGTATATCGCCTTTGACATAGGCCGAAGCGTTTGCGAGGCAGGCGTCCTGATAGCCGTTCGGCACCTTGATCTGCCGGTCCTGGCCATTCACGCGTCGGCGGTAGGCGCCAACGATCATGTCGGCTTTCGGCTGGCTCTGCGCCTGCCGCAGCAGCGCGCGCAATCCACCTTGAAGATGCAGGTCGTCGGCGTCGATCAGATACACCCAGGGATGGAGCGCCTGCGCCAGCGCCCCGTTGCGGGCGCCACCGGCATCGCGGCAGTCGGCCGGCAACACGCGTAGCGGCAGCGACAATTGTGCCGCCGCCTGCCGTGCGACCGCCGCCGTGTCGTCCGTCGATGCGTCGTCGACCAGCAGGACCTCGCCGATGACCTCCGCCTCGCCTCGCAGCGACGCCAACGTTGTCCCAATGGTAGCCGACGCGTTGTGGGCAGGAATGACGACGCTGACCGCTTTCAATTACAAAATCCCGCGCCTGCGCGCTCTAGCAGTATAATGGCTGTCCCCTCGAAACGAACATAGAATAGCGGCCCCTTCGACGTTTGAGAAGCCGCTTCATCCACCCGCATTTGCAGCGACAGGGTGCGCCTCCTGTTTCGGTCCGCCTCATGCCTTTTCGAGGGCGACCGGAATGACGTCGACAGCCTGCTCACCGACCTGCCCGCCGGTGGTCTTCAACACACCAACGATCGGTGCCACGTCCGAATAATCGCGGCCGAAGCCGACCGTGATATGGTCGTTGCTGGCCCGCATGCCGTTGGTCGGGTCGAACTCCTGCCAGCCGGCGTCGCGCCCGCACCACACCTTGACCCAGGCGTGCATGGCATCGGCGCCTTCCAGCCGTGGCTTCCCCTTCGGCGGAATGGTGCGCAGGAAGCCGCTGACATAGCCGGCCGGAATGCCGAGCCCACGCAAACCGGCGATCATGATGTGCGAAAAATCCTGGCAGACCCCACGTTTCAGCTTGAAAGCATCGCTGGCCCGGGTCCGCACCGTCGTCGCCTCGCCATCATAGGTGAAGTCGCGATGGATGCGCTCGCACAGGGTCATCGCCGTGCCGGCGGCCGAGTTGCCGACGCTGTCCTGCGCATAGGCGGTGATCGCCGCATCGATGCCCGCGTGGCTGCTGGCAGTCAGAAAGTGATGCGGCGAGGCAGACGCCAACGACCGCACCGCGGCGAGTTCCTGCCTGAGCCGGCCGATATCGGGCGACACATCGAGCCCCGGCTCGGGCCTCGACACCGAAACGCGCGCGCTCATCCTGATGTCGAGCGCGTCATGCGCATCGCGAAAGGCGATCGAGGTAACACTGTTGCCGAAGAAGTCCGAGAAATCCGACCGTTCATTGGGCGCCGGCGCAAAGGACAGGGATGCCGCGATGACGCGCTGCACGCCGGAAATCGTCGACGGCAGAACGCGGATCTGATGGCGGCCGCCGCCGGCCGCGGCTGCGTAGTCGTAATGGAGATGAAGCCTGATGTCGTAAAGCATGCCCTACTTTTCTTGTCTTGGCCCGGGTTCCTGTCGCAAAACCGGGCGATCCGGGCTTAGCCGAAATAAGCCTTGGAGAGGCTGCTGTAGAGGCCGCCTATCTCGCTGGCGAGATCGTCCAGAGCCTTTGCCGTCATGTCCGACGGCTCCTTGATGGCGATGGCCGTGTTGAGTTGCAGGATCTCCTTCGCCGCCGGCGACATATGCCCCTCGCCGCCAACCGAGGGCAACAGGCCGATCTCGGCCTTCAGCCTTTCGAGCTGGAACAGGATAGAGCGCGGATTGAGCGGGTCGAGCGCCAGAAGATCGATCACCGTGCGACGGCCTGCCTGCACCGGATATTGCCGCCGATGGGTCATGACGCTGTCGCCGATCTCCAGCATCATGTCGAGCGCCCCGTCCGGCGCCTTGGTGCTGGTCAGCCGGGCGAGCGTGCGGGCGATCTGGATGCCGCGCTCCAGCCGCCGGCCGATCTCGAGGAAGCGCCAGCCCGCGAACCGGTACATGTTCTCGTGCAGCAGGCCGGAAAAGCCGGCGAGCTTGCGCAGGATGACGGTCATGGCCCGCGTCGCGTCATCGCCCGGCGCCACCGTCGTTGCGAACTGATGAATAGTCTTCGACAGGTCCTTGAGCGCCAGCCAGCCATCCGGCGAGAAGCGGTCGCGGATCTGGCCCGCGCTGTAGACGGCGCTGTCCAGCGTACCGATCAGTCCCGACGGTATAGCCGTTTCGACGTCGATGCCGAACGGTTCGAGATAATCCCTGACGTCGGCCAGCAGCGGCATGTCCGCATCGGACGTCTCGGCGAGCCGCACATGATAGGCGCGCAGGATGCGCACCGTGTCTTCCGAGCGTTCGATGTAGCGGCCGAGCCAGGTCAGGTTTTCCGCCGCGCGGCTGGGCAGGCTCCCTGGCCTTGTGCGGTTGAAACTGTCGCCCTCCTGCGGCAGCAGCGTTTCGCGCTCCACCGGCCGGTCGCTGACCACCCAGACGTCGGCCGCCTGGCCGCCGCGCTGCATGGCGATCGCCGTCGGGTCGAGCGACAGGCCAACGCGGGCAAAACCGCCCGGCATCACCGTCCAGCCCTCGGGCGTGCGCGCCAGATAGACGCGCAGGCTCGCTGGCCGCGGCTCCAGCCAACCGCCGACATAGACCGGTGTCGTCGAAAGCGTCACCGCTTCCTGGCCGACGAAGGCGCCGCCCTCGCGTTCGATGTGCGCCACCAGCTCCGCCCGCTCTCCGGCCGACAGCGCCGAGCCGAGCTTGGTCTGGCCGTCATCCTCGAAGGCAAGCCTCGTCGATAGTGCCGGGCCGATCACCATGCGGTCGATATTGGCCAGCACATGCGCGCGTTCGGATTGTTGCCCGCACCACCATGTCGCCACGCTGGGCAACTTGAGTTCCTCCCCGCGCAGCTCGCGCGCGATCTTGGGCAGGAAGCCGAGCAGCGCCCGCGTTTCCATCAGCCCCGAACCCAGCGCATTGACCGTCGCAACCGCACCCTTGCGGATCGCCTCGACCAGCCCCGGCGTCCCGATCTGCGAATCCGATCTCAGTTCCAGCGGATCGGCGAAAGCGGCATCGAGCCGTCGCCATAACACGCTGATCGGCATCAGGCCCGACACGGTGCGGACCATCAGCCGGCCGCCGGAAACGGTCAGGTCCTCGCCTTCGAGCAGCATGATGCCGAGGTAGCGGGCGATATAGGCGTGCTCGTAATAGGTTTCGTTGAGCGGCCCCGGCGTCAGGATGGCGACGCGGCCGTCGGTTTCCTTGGCCATGCCGATCAGCGCATCGCGGAAGCGACGGAAGAAACCCGCGAGCCGGTGCACATGCATCTCGCCATAGATGTCGGACAGTGCGCGCGTGGTGGCGACGCGGTTCTCCAGCGCGAAACCGGCGCCGGACGGCGCCTGCGTGCGGTCGCCCAGCACCCACCACCTTCCGTCTGGTCCACGGCCAAGCTCGAAGGCGCAGAAATGCAGGAAATGGCCGCCGGCCGGCCTGGTGCCGACCACCGGCCGCAAATATTCCGGGCTGGCGGCAATCAGCCCCGCCGGCAGAATGCCCTTTTCGACAAGCCGGTTCGGCCCATAGATGTCGGCGATGGTTTCCTCGAACAACTCGGCGCGCTGGACGAGGCCAGCGCTGATGTCGGCCCATTCGGCGTCTTCGATGAGCAGCGGCACATGCGCCAGCGGCCATTCGCGTTCATTGGCCCCGGCCTTGTCATAGACGCGGTAGTAGACGCCGGCATCGCGCAGATACTGGTCGGCGCGGGCGAAGCGCTGGCCGAGCCTTTCGGCGCCGAGTTCGTCGAGCGCCTCGATGAAATGCTTCCAGACCGGGCGGGGATTGCCCGACGCATCGACCATCTCGTCGACGACGCCGTCAATCGGCTGGTAGTGCTCCAGCAGGCTGTGGGTCTGCGGCTTGCCGCGTACCCTTCTGTGATTCCCCTTTGCCATCGCTGATCAGAGTCTTGCCGGCCGCCGAAGGTCAAGGGTCATCGGGAAATCTTCCGCCGGTTGTTCCTCGCGCAGCACATAGCCCGATGGCGTGTGGCCGCGCGGTTCGAAGCGGGCGAGCCGCCGTGCCTCGGCCTCGTTGCCGTTGACCGGGAAGGTGTCGTAATTGCGCCCACCGGGATGCGCGACGTGGTAGACGCAACCGCCAACCGCCCGGCCGGACCAGCGGTCATAGATGTCGAACACCAGCGGCGTGTTGACCGGCAGCGCCGGATGAAGGCCGGAGGCCGGCTGCCAGGCCTTGAAGCGGACGCCCGCCACCGCGACCTCGCGGTTGTCGGTAACCTTCATTGGCACGATGCGGCCATTGCAGACGATCGCATGACGCTCGGGATTGAGACCCTCGGTCTTGACCTGCAGCCGCTCGACCGAGGAATCGACGAAGCGCACGGTGCCGCCGATGGCCCCCTGCTCGCCCATCACGTGCCACGGCTCCAGCGCCTGCCGCAGCTCCAGCTTGATGCCAGCATGCTGGACCTCGCCGCAGAAGGGAAAGCGGAATTCGAGCTGGGCGTCGAACCATTCCGGGCGGAATTTGAAGCCATTGAGGTTGAGGTCGTCCAGCACATCGAGAAAATCCGCCCAGACATGATGCGGCAGCATGAAACGGTCATGCAGCGAGGTGCCCCAGCGCACGAAGCGCCCGTCGAGCGGGTTTTTCCACGCGCGAGCAATGATCGCCCTGACCAGCAATTGCTGTGCCAGCGACATACGCGCGTTGGGCGGCATCTCGAAGCCGCGGAATTCGACCAGCCCAAGACGCCCAGTCGGACCGTCCGGTGAAAACAGCTTGTCGATGCAGATTTCCGAGCGGTGCGTGTTGCCGGTGACGTCGGTCAACAAATTGCGGAACAGCCGGTCGACCAGCCACGGCAGAGGTGCAGAGCCGGTATTCGGATGCGGCACCTGCGCCATGGCGATCTCGAGTTCGTAGAGCGAATCGTGACGCGCTTCATCGAAGCGCGGCGCCTGGCTGGTCGGTCCGATGAACAGGCCGGAGAACAGGTAGGACAGCGAGGGATGCCGCTGCCATTGCAGCACCAGGCTCTTCAGCAGATCGGGCCGGCGCAGGAACGGGCTGTCATTGGGCGTCGCACCGCCGACCACCACATGGTTGCCGCCGCCGGTGCCGGTGTGCCGGCCATCGATCATGAACTTGTCGGCGCCAAGCCGCGTCAGCCGCGCCTCCTCGTAGATCGCCGTTGTCGTCGCCACGCAGTCCTGCCAATTGGCGGCCGGATGGATGTTGACCTCGATGACGCCGGGATCGGGTGCCACGCGGATGACGTTGAGGCGCGGATCATGTGGCGGGCCATAGCCCTCGATATGCACGGGAAGGCCAATCGCCTTTGCTGCATTCTCGGCCGCGGCGACCAGTTCGAGATAGTCCTCCAGCGCCTCGACCGGCGGCATGAAGACGCATAGCCGTCCATCGCGCGGCTCGACCGAGAGTGCCGTGCGCACGGCGCCGCCGATCTCGGTGATTTCCTGCTCGACCCGGTCCTGCTGGCCGGTGGCGGCCGTGAATGAAGCCGCCTGCTGGCGCCGCGCCATCTCGTCGGCGCCTTCAAGCTCGGCTGGCGCGGGCCCTGGCAGCATGGCTTCACGCGCGGGCAACGGGCCGCGCGGCAGCGACGGGTCCACCGGTACGATGTAAGGGAATTGCGCAGGCGGCACATAAGGCAGCGTGCCGAGCGGCAGCCGATAGCCGACCGGTGAATCGCCTGGCACCAGGAACAGCCGGCCGCGCCGCGTCGTCCATTTTTCGGACCGCCAGCGAGGGTCCGACGCCTGGCTGTTCCACCGCTGCACCGGCAGCACATAGCCCGACGGCTTGGTCAGCCCGCGCTCGAACACCCTGGCCATGCGGCTGCGTTCTTCCGGGTCTTCCAGCTTGGAGTTCGACGGATCGACATTCTCCGGCAGCTTGCCTTCCTTGATCAGCCACTCGGCCGGATCCTCATAGGCCTCGCTGACCATGGACGTGTCGATGCCAAGCTCACCGGCGATCGCCGTCAGCAGGTTTTCCGCCTGCTGCGGGCCAACATTGTCGGCCGCGCTCTTTTCGTGCGCGATCAGCGACGGGTCGCTCCATACCGGCTGACCGTCGGTGCGCCAGTAGAGTGAAAAGGTCCAGCGCGGCAGGCTTTCGCCGGGATACCATTTGCCCTGGCCATAATGCAGGAAGCCGCCAGGCGCGAAGCGTTCGCGCAGCCTTCGGATCAGCGCATCGGCCTTTTCGCGCTTGGTCGGCCCGACGGCGGCGGTGTTCCACTCGGCGGATTCAAAATCGTCGATCGACACAAAGGTCGGTTCGCCGCCCATGGTCAGCCGCACGTCCGCGGCCGTCAGTACGGCATCGACCTTGTTGCCGAGCGCGTCGAGCGCCTGCCAGCTTTCGTCGGAGAACGGCTTGGTGATGCGCGGATGCTCGGCGATGCGATCGACCCGCATCTCGAAGCCGAACTCGACATTGGCGAAGCTCGCCATGCCGGAAATCGGTGCCGCATTGCGGAAATGCGGCGTTGCCGCCAACGGCACATGGCTCTCGCCGGTGAGCAGGCCCGAGGTCGGATCGAAGCCGATCCAGCCGGCGCCCGGAAGATAGACCTCGCACCAGGCGTGCAGGTCTGTGAAATCGACGGATGTACCGGCTGGACCGTCGAGCGCAACGAGATCAGGCTTGAGCTGGATCAGATAGCCGGAGACGAAGCGCGCGGCGATGCCGAGATTGCGCAGGATCTGCACCAGCAGCCAGCTCGAATCCCGGCACGATCCCTTGGCCGCGGCCAGCGTCTCCTCCGGCGAGAACACGCCGGTTTCCATGCGCACGATATAGGCGATCTCGCGCTGCAGCCTGGCATTGAGATCGACGAGGAAATTGACCGTATTCTCCGCGCTGCGGTCGATGGTCTTCAGGAAGGCTGAGAGCAGCGGTCCCGCTGGCTCCGGCGCGCGGTAGATGGCGAGGTCGTCGCGGATCTCTTCCGGATATTCGAACGGAAACGTCTCGGCCGACGGCTCGACGAAGAAATCGAAGGGATTGTAGACCGTCATGTCGGCGACGAGATCGACCTCGATCTTGAGCTCCGTCACCGGTTCCGGAAACACGAAGCGAGCGAGGAAGTTGCCGTAGGGATCCTGCTGCAGGTTGACGAAGTGGTTCGCCGGCTCGACCTTCAGCGAGTGACTCAGCACCTTGGTGCGGGAATGCGGCGCCGGCTGAAGCCTGATGATTTGAGGACCGAGCACCACCGGCCGGTCGTATTTGTAATGGGTCAGGTGATAGACGGCTGCCAGAATTGCCATAGGGCCCCGGAATTCAGCGTTTCAAACGAACGCTAGACCCTGACACATCAGGCGGCCATTCTCCAAGCAGAGATGTTGCGGTGCACCTAATTTAAGCAACGGTTGCCGCTCAGAAAAACGCCTGTATCCCCGTCTGCGCCCGCCCGAGGATCAGCGCGTGCACGTCATGCGTGCCCTCGTAGGTGTTGACCGTCTCCAAATTCTGCGCGTGGCGCATGACGTGGTAGCCGATCTGGATGCCGTTGCCGCCGTGCATGTCGCGGGCCTGGCGAGCGATGTCGAGCGCCTTGCCGCAATTATTGCGCTTTACGATCGAGATCATCTCCGGCGCCATCTTGCCTTCATCCATTAGCCGCCCAACCCTGAGCGAGCCCTGCAGGCCAAGCGCGATCTCGGTCTGCATGTCGGCGAGCTTCTTCTGGAACAGCTGCGTGCCGGCGAGCGGCTTGCCGAACTGCTTGCGGTCGAGGCCGTATTGGCGCGCCCGGTGCCAGCAATCCTCGGCGGCACCCATGGCGCCCCAGGAAATGCCGTAGCGCGCCCGGTTGAGGCAGCCGAACGGGCCACCGAGGCCCTTGGCGTTGGGCAGCAATGCGTCCTCGCCGACCTCGACGCCTTCCATCACCACCTCGCCGGTGATCGACGCGCGCAGCGACAGCTTGCCGCCGATCTTCGGCGCCGACAGCCCCTTCATGCCCTTTTCCAGCACGAAGCCGCGAATTTCGTCCTTACCGTTGTCACCCTTCAACTTCGCCCAGACGACGAACACGTCTGCGATCGGCGCGTTGGAAATCCACATTTTGGAGCCGGTGAGCTTGTAACCGTTGGCGGTCTTCTCGGCGCGCGTCTTCATGCCGCCCGGGTCCGAGCCGGCATCCGGCTCGGTAAGGCCAAAGCAGCCGATCCATTCACCCGACGCCAGCTTCGGCAGGTATTTCTTGCGCTGCGTCTCCGAGCCATAGGCGTGTATCGGATACATAACCAGCGACGACTGCACAGACATCATCGAACGATAACCGGAATCGACACGCTCGACTTCCCGCGCGACCAGCCCGTAGGTGACATAGTTGGCACCGAGCCCGCCATATTCCTCGGGGATGGTGATGCCGAGCAGACCCGCCTCGCCCATCTCGCGAAAGATGCCGGCATCGGTCTTTTCCTCGAGATACGCTTCCTCGATGCGTGGCGCGAGCTTGTCGGCGGCAAAGGCCGCCGCACCGTCGCGCACCATGCGCTCGTCTTCCGAAAGCTGGCCCTCGATCAGGAACGGGTCTTCCCAGACGAATGCATTCTTGTCGGCGGCCATGGCTTCTTGATCCTCAAAACGGGTGAAGTCCGGCTTATCGGTCCGTGGCCTGAAAAAATCAAACGAAATTGCTTCACCAATCAATGAGCGTTAGGAATGAATGATGAGTGTCCAGCGCCGCCTTTTGCCCAACATCAGCGCCCTTGCAGCCTTCGAGGCGGTGGCCCGGCTTGGCAGTTTCACCGCCGCCGCGCAGGAGCTCGATCTGACGCAGGGCGCAGTCAGCCGTCAGATCAAGCTGCTCGAAGACCAGTTCGGCCGCCGGCTGTTCGAGCGCGACAGCCGCAATGTCCGGCTGTCGACAGCGGGCGAAATCTATTCCGACGCGGTGCGTTCGGCCCTCGGCCAGTTGCGCGACGCAGCTCTTGGATTGATGAGCAATCGGCATAGCGGCATCCTGAACCTGGCCATCTTGCCGACGTTCGGCACGCGCTGGCTGATGCCGATGATCCCCGATTTCGTGGAAAGAAATCCCGATATCACCATCAACTTCGTCACCCGCGTCGGCCGCTTCGACTTCGCCCGCGAGAGGCTGGACGCCGCTATCCACTACGGCCTGCCGGATTGGCCGGAGGCGGACTCGACGCTCCTGGTGCGCGAGACGGTGGCGCCGGTGGTGTCGCCGGAATTCCTCGCCGGCCGCGCCATTGCCACGCCGGCCGATATCGGCCGCCTGCCGCTCCTGCACATGGCGACGCGACCCGGCGCCTGGACCGAATGGTTCGAGCACCAGGGCCTGAGCGCGCCGACCGGACCGGGCATGCAGTTCGAGCAGTTCGGCACCGCCGCCCAGGCGTGCATGGCAGGGCTCGGCGTCGCGTTGTTGCCGCTCATCCTCATCACGGGTGAATTGCAGCGCGGCCAGCTCGTGCTGGCGCCAGGCCAGCCCATGCAAAGCCGCAGCGCCTATTATCTCGTCGTGCCTCACGACAAGAGAGGCCACCCGCCCGTCGCCAGTTTTCGCGACTGGCTGCTGGGCCAGCTTGAGAAGGAGCCGGCCGTTCTGGCTTGGTAGCTACTTCCGCTTCAGCGCATCCGCCAGCGCGGCGCCAAACGCGCCCTGCTGGGCCGGCCGTTCCGGTTGCCGCTGCGGCATTGGCGAACGTGGCGTCGGCTTGCCGCCACCATTGTCGCGTGGCCCTCTCGATGCGCCGCCCTCGCCGCCATCCTTGCGCATGGAGAGCGCGATGCGTTTGCGCTTGATGTCGACGTCGACGACGCGCACCTTGACCACGTCGCCGGCCTTGACCACCTGATGCGCGTCCTTGATGAAACGGTCGGCCAGCTGCGAGACATGCACCAGCCCGTCCTGGTGGACACCGATATCGACGAAGGCGCCGAAGGCGGCGACATTGGTGACGGTGCCTTCCAGCAGCATGCCGGGCTTCAGATCCTTGATGTCGTCGACCCCGTCGGCGAAGGTCGCGGTCTTGAAGCCGGGACGCGGATCGCGGCCGGGTTTTTCCAGCTCGGCCAGGATATCGCGCACCGTCGGCAGGCCGAAACGCTCATCGACGAAGACGCGCGGATCAAGCGCCTTGAGCGCCGCGCTGTCGCCCATCAGCGAACGCACATCACGGCCGCAGGCGGCGACGATCTTCTTGGCCACGCCATAGGCTTCCGGATGCACCGAGGAGGCATCGAGCGGCTCGCTGCCATTGGCAATACGCAGGAAGCCGGCGGACTGTTCGAACGCGCGGGGTCCAAGGCGCGCTACTTTCAGCAAATCCTTGCGACTGGCGAAGGGGCCGGTCGCGTCGCGATGCGCGACGATGGCGTCGGCCAGCGACGCACCGAGACCCGAAACCCGCGCCAGCAATGGCGCTGAAGCGGTGTTGAGATCGACGCCGACCGCGTTGACGGCATCCTCGACCACCGCTTCCAGCGACCGGCCAAGCCGGTACTGGTCGACATCGTGCTGGTACTGGCCGACGCCGATCGACTTCGGCTCGATCTTGACCAGTTCGGCGAGCGGATCCTGGAGACGTCGCGCGATCGACACCGCGCCGCGCAACGACACATCCAGGCCGGGGAATTCCGCCGCCGCCGTCGCCGATGCAGAATAGACGGAGGCGCCCGCCTCGCTGACGATCACCTTCAACGGCTTCGGTCCGCCGTCGGACGGCATGTCGGACAGCATGTCCGCGACCAGCTTCTCCGTCTCGCGGCTGCCGGTGCCGTTGCCGATGGAAATCAGCTCGACCTTGTGCAGGCGAACGAGCCTGGCGAGTTCCGCCTGCGTGCCCCTCACATCGTTCTTTGGCGGGAACGGATAGACGGTCGTCGTCGTGAGCACCTTGCCGGTGCCGTCGACCACCGCCACCTTGACGCCGGTGCGGATGCCGGGATCGAGCCCCATCGTCGGCCGCGACCCTGCCGGCGCGGCGAGCAGCAGATCCTTGAGATTGCGGGCAAAGACATGGATCGCCTCTTCCTCGGCCCGCTCGCGCAGGTCGCGCATCAGATCGAGCGTCAGGTGCAGCGAAAGCTTGATCCGCCATGTCCAGCCCGCGACCTCCATCAGCCAGCGGTCGCCCGGCAGGCTGCCGCCGATGGCATAGGCATTGGCGACCATTCGCTCGACCGGCTTCACCGGCGAGGTGTCATCGGCATCGACCTCGATGTCGAGCGACAGCACCTCCTCGTTGCGGCCGCGCAGCATGGCCAGCGCGCGGTGGCTCGGCACATTTGCCCAGCGTTCGACATGGTCGAAATAGTCGGAGAATTTCGCGCCCGCCTCCTGCTTGCCGTCGACCACTCTGGCGCGCATGAAGGCGCGTTCCTTCATGTAGGTCCGCAATTTGCCGACAAGATCGGCATTTTCGGCGAACTGTTCCGACAGGATGTCGCGCGCGCCTTCCAATGCGGCCTTGGCATCGGCCACCTCTTCGCTGACATAGGCCAGCGCCAGTTCGGCGGGCACGAGCGAACGATCGGCGAGGATGGCCTCCGCCAGCGGCCCCAACCCGCGCTCCCGAGCGATCTCGGCCTTGGTGCGGCGCTTGGGCTTGTAGGGCAGATAGATGTCTTCCAGCTCCGCCTTGGTGGCGGCGGCGATGATCTTGCCCTCGAGTTCCTCGGTCAGCTTGCCCTGCTCGCGGATGGAGCCAAGGATCGTGTCACGTCGCGCGTCGAGCTCACGCAGATAGGCCAGCCGCTCGGCAAGGTCGCGTAGCTGCGTATCGTCCAGCCCGCCGGTGACTTCCTTGCGGTAGCGCGCCACGAACGGCACCGTCGCACCTTCATCGAGCAGTTCGATCGCCGCGGCCGCCTGCTCGGGCCGCGCCGCGATCTCGGTCGCGATGATGGCTGCGATGCGCTTGATGTCGGATGCCATGTCATTCCCACTCTTGTCGAAAGAGCGGCGACCATAGGCGCTGACATCCGGTCCGCCAACCGCCGCGCTTCCGTCAGCCCGGCGGGTCCACAGGAAAGCACTCGCTAATTTGGTGGCAGGAGGCGTTTAGACCATCCGGCTCAGCGCTTCGAAAAACGCCACAAGCTCGATATCCAGCGGATCGTCGACCGGCTCCGGCTGCGACGACATCTTGGCGATCACCACTTCGGTCGTCGGGTCGACATAGAGCCACTGGCCATGGATGCCGATGCCGCAATAGGCGCCGTTCTCGTGTCCGGTCTGGTACCATTTGTTGCGATAGCGCCCCTTCGGGAACAGCGGCTGCATCGCGCCGCGCTGCCAGGCTTCCGCGCTGCCGCCGGTGCTGGTCGTGTCGCGCACCCAGGCCTCCGGCACAATGCGCCGGCCATTGGCCGTGCCGCCCTGACGCATCATTTCGCCGACACGCGCCAGATCGCGCGGCGTCACCGAGATGCCGCCGGCGGTGCGTGCCGTGCCTTCCATGTCGACGCCGATAGAAGCCTCGCCGACGGCGCCGAGCGGCAGCCAGAGCTTATCGCGCATCAGCTCGTTGAAACGCTGGCCCGAGGCACGCTCCAGCAACAGGCCGAGCAGGTCGGAATTGGGCGAACGGTAGCGGAAGGTCTGGCCATGCGGCTCGGCCAGCCGCTGCAAGGTCAGGATGAATTCGCGCAGGCTTTCGGTGCCGCCGCCCGGGTTCCACAGCGTCGCCCGGCGATAGCGGGCAAAGGCGCTTTCCGGATCGAGATAGGCTTCCTCGAAATCGAGGCTGACGCTCATGTCGAGCACATGCCGCGCACTCGCATCGCCATAGGCCGAGCCGGCGGCCTCCGGAATGTAGTGCGCCACTGGTGCTTCCGCATCGAACACACCCTCGGCTTCCAGTATGCCGGCAATGATGGCGGTCACCGACTTGCTGATCGAGAAGATGATGTGGCGGGCGCCGAAATCCATATGCGGCGCGAACCAGTCGCCGATAATCTTGCCGCCTTTCATGATGGTCAGCGCGTCGGTGCTGGAGCGGACGAGAAATTCGGCCACCGTTTCCGGCGCGCTGGCGACCGAGACCTTTTCGCCAAGCAGGCCACCGAGATCTTGCATCGGTGCTTCGATGTCCCCCGCCGCCGTGACTCGCGCCGTCGGCACCAGTTCGCCGAGGTTCTGGAACGACCATCGGTTGAACGGGCTCTCGCGCCAGTTGGCGAGCAGCACCTCGTTGCGACGGAAGCCGTAGCGGGTCTCGAACGCGGTCATGCCGGTCATGGCGTTTCCTCTTGGAGTCGTTTTTTCTATGGGGCTCAGCTCAACGCGGCGGCGATGGCATGCACGGCCTTCAATGTCGCCATGGAGTAGGCGAGGTTGTTGAAGTCCGGATAGCTCGACAGCTTCACCACGACCATTCCCGTGTTCCAGTCGATGTGGATCATCTGCCCGAACACGCCCCGGCACATCAGCGCGCGCGAGCGGGGATCCTCGATCCAGAACTGGTTGCGGTAGCTGCCTTCCGGCAGGCTGGCGGAGAAATCGGGGCCATGCCTGCCATTGCGTGTCGTCTCGATCCATTCGGCCGGCACGATGCCGCCGCCATTGTCGAGGATCATCTGGCCGAAGCGGCCATAGTCGCGCAACGTTGCATTGAAGCCACCATCGGCGAGCGCATAGCCGGCGCTGTCGACGGTAAAGCAGGCGCTTTCGTCGGCGCCGAGCTTTTGCCAGAGCTCTTCCGAGACCAACTGCGCCAGCCGCTTGCCCGTCACCCGTTCCATGATGAAGGCGAGCACGTCGGTCTCGATCGAGCGGTACTCGAATTTCGCGCCGTGCGGACGGATTGTGTCCTTCAAGCCCAGGATCAGGTCGAACATATGCGAAGGCCAGCGAAAGTCCGGATCGCTGCCCGGCGGCACCGGCTTCCAGCCGGTCGCGACATCGACCTGGCCGATGTCGGAATAGCGGTCGGTGTATTCCTCGGAGAAGCGCACGCCCGTGGTCATGTCGAGCACATGCTGGACGCTGGCACCGGCCCATCCCGTTGCCTTCAGCTCTGGCAGGTAGTCGGTCACCGCCTTGGCTGGATCGATCAGGTCACGGCCGGCCAATATGCCGAACACCGATCCGGTGACGGACTTCGCCATCGACTGCGACAGATGCAGCGTGCGCTCGTCCATGCCATTGAAATAGCGCTCATAGGCGACCTTACCGTTTTTGAGCACCAGGATGCCATCCGTGTAGGTCTCGTCGAGCAGCCCGGCGAGCGTCGAAGGCTGGCCCTCGCTGCCCTCGACCGGCAGCCCGTCGAGATCGACCTCGGCGCGTTCGAGGCGGTGGCGATGCCCATTGCCGCGCCAGACTTCAGCCGTCGGCAGAATTTCCCTGATGTGCTGGAACGCCCAGCGGTTCCATGGCGGCCTGTCCCAGTCGAGCTTCGGCGGCACCATGGCGGGCGGCGAGCCCTGCATGATCGGCGGCCGCGGATCGCTGTTGCGATAGGAGTCCATGAAAGCCATTCCCGGAACAAAAAAGACCCGGCGGCGTGTGCCGCCGGGTCCATCGCGTAGCGATTACTTCTGCAGCTCGGTCCAGATTTTAGTGTAGAGTTCCTGCGTTTCAGGCGGGCACATCTTCTGGAATTCGCCTTTCGGCTTGGCGTCGGCCGGAATAATGACTTCCGGCGCGTCCTTCATGTCGGCCGGCATGTACTTGTCCGAGCCGGTGATGGCGTTGGCATAGCGGTGGAAGGCCGAGAGGCCAGCCGCGTTTTCCGGATCCATGATGAAGTTCTGGAACAGCTTGGCGTTTTCGACGTTCTTGGCTTCCTTGAGGACGACGACGTTGTCGCTCCACAGGCCAAAGCCTTCCTTCGGATAATTGTAGTGGATGGCCGGGTTGGCCAGCCGCTGGCGCAGCGCCGAGCCGTTCCAGTCACTGGTTGCCTTGAAGTCGCCGGCGCCCATCTTTTCGATGGTGTTGTATTCCATGGCGATCCAGTTCGGCTTGGCCGCCACCAGGAGGTCACGTACCTTCTTCAGCACCGCCTTGTCATCGGTGCACTGCTGGCCGCCGACATATTTGATCGCCGCGAAGATGACGTCGCCCATTTCCGGGACGACATTGACCTTGCCCTTCAGTTCGTCCGGCGTGTTGAAGACAATGCCCCACGTATCGGCCGGGCCCTTATAGGCATCGGTGTTGACGACGACGCCGATCGTGCCCCAGGCCCACGGCACGGAATATTTGCGGCCGGGGTCGAATTCAGGATTGGCCCATTCCGGCGCCACGTTCTTGAAGTTCTCCATCTTGCCCGGATCGGTCTCCAGCACGAGACCTTCCTTGATCCAGATCGGCACATAGGTCTGCGACGGAACCGCGATGTCGAAACCGGTGCCGCCCTGGCGAATCTTCGCAAGCGCGGTGTCGTTGGAATCGTAGTCGGTGATGGTCACCTTGACCTTGTATTTGTCCTCGAACTTCTTGATCACGTCGGGGCTGGTGTAGTTGCCCCAATTGTAGATGTTGAGCACGCCTTCTGCGCGGGCAAGCCCCGTCGATGCGAGCAACGCCAACCCCATGGCGGTCGCTGTTGTCTTCCAGTTCATCGTTCTAACTCCCATTTCAGGTTTCAGTCTCGTTTCCTGCTGACGAAGAAAAACAACGTGACGATCGCGACCGAAAGCAGCAGGAAAGCGGTCGATATCGCGTTGATCTCGGGTGTGATGCCGCGGCGTATCTGGCCGAGCATGTAGGTGGGCAACGTGTCCTGGCCGCCCGACTTGACGAACTCGGTGATGACGACATCATCGAGCGAGATGACGAAGGCCAGCATCAGTCCGGCCAGGATGCCGGGCCACAAAAGCGGCAGCGTGATGCGGCGGAAGGTCTTCCACGGCGTCGCGTAGAGGTCGGCGGCCGCACGTTCCAGCGTCAGGTCCATATTCTCCAGCCGCGCCCGGATCGGCAGGTAGGCGAAGGGAATGCAGAACGCCGTATGCGCGGCGACCAAATAGCCGATCCCCGAATAACCAGTGAAGATCTTGATGCGCGAGAAGAAGATCAGCAGCGCCACGCCGGTGACGATCTCGGGCACCATCAGCGGCTGGTTGATCGCCGCGTATTTGAAGGTGAGGCCGGGATAGGATGCCGTGCGCGTGGTGGCGAGCGCCGCCATGGTGGCGAAGATGGTCGAAAGCACCGCCGCGATGGAACCGATCTGGAAGGATCGCAGCGTCGCATCGATGACCTGCGTGTTCTGGTACGCCGACTGGAACCACTTGAACGAAAACCCGCCCCATTCCGATGTCGAGCTGGCTGCGTTGAAGGCGTAGATGACCAGCACGATGATGGGCAGATAGAGCACGACGAAGCAGGTCGCGGCGATCGCCGTGAACCCCGGCTGGTGCTTGATGGAGAAGTTGTCAGCCATGACGCACTCCCGACTTGCCGGCATTGCGCACATAGGCAAGCAGCGCCACCATGACGATGATCATCACCGTGATCGACAGCGCCGAGCCGAGCGGCCAGTTGCGGCCCTGGCCGAACTGCAGTTCGATCAGGTTGGACAGCATCATGTTCTTGCCGCCGCCAAGCACGCTCGGCGTCACATAGGCGCCAAGTGCGGGGATGAAGACCAGGATCGAGCCGGCGATAACGCCGGGTTTGACCAGCGGGAAAATGATCTTGCGCAGCACCTTGAAGCGCGTCGCGTAGAGATCATAGCCCGCCTCGACCAAACGAAAATCGAGCTTCTCCATGCTGGCATAGATCGGCAGCACCATCAGCGGCAGGTAGACATAGGCCATGCCGACCAGGATCGCCGTATCGGTGTAGAGGATCTGGATCGGCGCCGAGACGATGCCGAGCTTCAAGAGGATCGTGTTAATGATGCCTTCGTTGCGGATGATCTGCAGCACGGCGAAGGTACGGATCAGGAGGTTGGTCCAGAACGGGATGGTGATCAGGAACAGCCAGAGATCCCTCGTCTTCTCGCTTCGCGTCGCCATGAAATAGGCGGTCGGGAAACCGAGCGCCAAGGTCGCGAGCGTCGTCACCACCGCAAGCTTGACCGAACGCCAGAGGATGGTGACATGCGCCGCAGCGAGCGAAAGCGTGTCGTCGAAAATGTCGCGCTCCAGCAGCACCGATGTCCAGGCGTCGGACGAGAACTGCCATTTCACGTCGCCATAGGCGCCGGGCGTCAGGAACGAATAGACAAGCACGATCAGCAACGGGCCGGTCGCGGCAAACAGAATGACCAGCAGCGCCGGTGCTGACAACAGCCAGCGGTCACGCACATCGCGCCGCTCCGCTGCCTTGGCGACTTCTTCCGCGGTCGCCATCAGTCCCTCAGCACTTGCGCGGCGTCGTTGCCGATCTTGATGCCGACCTTGTCGCCGCGTTCGAAACCGCAGCCGGCGCTGCGCGTGTTCTGCTGGCGCACGGTGAAAGCCTCGCCGCTGTCGAGCTGGACATGGATATGCGTGTCGGTGCCGAAATAGACGATGTTTTCGACCGTGCCCGCGAGGTCGCCCTTGTCCCTCGTCAGCTTGGCATGCTCGGGCCTCACCACCACGGTAGCGTTGTCCTTTGGCTGGAAGCCTTCGGCTACGGTCGCCTCGATGGCCGTGCCGGATTTGAGCGTCGCGCGCACCCTTCCGTTGCCGATGCCCGATATCGCTGCGGTGAGGAAGTTGGTTTCGCCGATGAAGTCGGCGACGAAGCGTTCCGCCGGCTTGTCGTAAATGTCCCAGGGCGAGCCGACCTGCAGGATCTTGCCCGACGACATCACCGCGATGCGGTCCGACATCGTCAGCGCTTCTTCCTGGTCGTGGGTGACGAAGATGAAGGTGATGCCGGTCTCGTGCTGCAGCCGCTTCAGTTCGATCTGCATCTCTTTGCGCAGCTTGTAGTCGAGTGCGGACAGCGGTTCGTCGAGCAACAGCACTTTGGGCTGCGGCGCCAGCGCCCGGGCCAGGGCCACGCGCTGCTGCTGGCCGCCGGAGATCTGGCTGGTGCGCCGGCCCGCCAGCGCTTCCATCTTGACCAGCTTCAGCATCTCGGCGACGCGCGCCTTGATCTCGGCCTTGGGCTTACCCAGCATTTCCAGGCCGAAGCCGATATTGTCGGCCACCGTCATGTGCGGAAACAGCGCGTAGGACTGGAAGACGGTGTTGACCGGCCGCTTGAAGGGCGGCAACGGTGCGATGTCCTGGCCGTAAAGCAGGATCTCGCCGGCGGTTGGAAAATCGAAGCCGGCGATCAGCCGCAGCAGCGTGGTCTTGCCGCAGCCGGATGGTCCCAGCAGCGTGAAGAACTCGTTTTCGCGGATGGTCACCGACACCGTATCGAGGGCAGCGACCTGCCCTTCCCCTGATCCGAAAATTTTACTGACGTTTACGACTTCAATTGCATTCCGATCCGGTTTTTCCGGCACGATACGCCTCACTGTTGACCCCGCTCTTGCTGGCGAGGTTTTTCCCCTGTTGGATGTGACCACACGGCCGGTAGGTTGGCAAGTCCGGCATTGAATCACAGTTCAGTAGTCATTCATCCGGCTAGCAAGCCGCATGCCATTGTCAGGCCTGGTAGGTGACCTTGCCGCCGCAGATCGTCGTCACCGGCCGCAGTCTGTGCAGTTCGGCCGGCGCGGTCCTCTCGATATCATCGGACAAAACCACCAGATCGGCCATATAGCCTGGTTTCAGCATACCCTTGCGGTGCTCGGCGAACTCCGCATAGGCACCCTCCACCGTGTACGCGGTGAGCGATTCATGCAGCGAGAAGCTCTGGTCCGGGTCGCTTTCTGCCCATGGTTTGCGCATCACTGCCGCCTGAATACCCAGGATCGGATCGATCGGCGACACCGGCCAGTCCGATGCGAACACGACATGCGCGCCGGCATTCTTCAAGGTCCGCCAGGCATAGCTCAGCGGCCAACGGGCCGGCCCGATGCGCGACACGGTCGGCTCCAGCGGAAAATCCATGGCGCCGGGCGGATGCGGCGGCTGCATGGAAGCGATGACACCGAGTTCGGCGAAGCGCGGCACGTCCGATGTGGTTATGACCTCGATATGTTCGACGCGATGCCGGCTGTCGCGCTTGCCATTGGCCTTTTGCGCCGCCTCGTAGCCGTCGAGCACGGCGCGGACGGCGCCGTCGCCGATCGAGTGCACGGCGATCTGCAGTCCACGTCTGTCGACGGCAACCGCCAGATCGATGAACTGCTGCGGCGTGAACAGTGGCTCGCCGACCCAGTCGGTGCGATCGGCATAAGGCTCGACCATCACCGCCGTCCAGGAATCGAGCACGCCATCGTAGAACACCTTGACCATGCCCGAGGACAGCCACTCGCTGTTGTAGCGCTCGGTCATCACGGACGCCTTGTCGAGCATGTCGAGCGTCATGAAATTCTTGTAGTGGAACGGGATCTGGACGCGGCAGGGCAAGCCTTCCGCGGCCTCGATCTCGGCCAGCAGCTCAAGCTGGTAGAGATTGCCGTCCATGTTCTGGATCGAGGTGATGCCGTGGCGCGCGCACCAGGCAAGCCCGCGCCGCATGATGTCGCGGTCGGCGGCGCGTTCTTCAGCCGACGGCATCGGGTCCGGCTCGCCGCCTGTCGCCAGCCCCAGCCGCACCCGGCTCTCGCCGGCAAGGTCGAGCACCGGACCGAAGGCCTCGCCCTCGCGCAATTCGCCCGCCGCCAGCCCATCGTCACCCATGACGATCTCGTTGCCCGGACCAAGCGTGCGGCCGTGCAGGATGCCGGCCATCTCCAGCGCCCTGGTGTTGGCCCACATCGTGTGATGGTCGGGCGCGGCCATGCAGAAGGGCCGGTCCGGCAGGATTTGATCGAGATGGTGGCGCGTCACCCGCTCGCTGCCAAGCACGGTGTAGTCGACGCCCTGCCCGACCAGCATCGCGGCATTGGGCCGGGTCGGCGCATAGTCGCGGATCGCCTTTTGCAACGCCTCGAAGCCATGGACGCCGCCAAGCTGAAGATGCGCGAGCTCGGCCCCGCCCGAAAACAGATGCATGTGGGCTTCGATGAAGCCTGGGATCACCGAGCCGCCCTTGGCGTCGATCACTTTTGTGGCCGGACCTTTGAGCTCTTCGATGGAGGCGCGGCTGCCGATGGCGATGATGGTGCCGTCCTTGACGGCAACGGCCTCGGCGGTGGGATTGTCATCGTCCATGGTCAGCACATGACCATTGATGACGATCAGATCCGCATTGTGACCCGCACCTGTGACAGACATCGCGACTCCGCGCTTTTGACGACTGACTGAGACCGGCAATCCTCTTGTCCGACAACCTGCCACGTCACCGCAGCCGCGTTATCGGATGAAAATGATGCCAGTGCGCTGTCTCTGGAAATTCCCCTTGTGATCCCTGAAAACAGCGTGGATAAAAGAATGCGACTAATTATTCGCGTTTGTCAACGTACCGAATTTCGAATGTATTGGACAGCACCTGCACCCGTATTGATACCCGGCAGGGAACGAGGACATCGAGCAGTGAAGCGCAGTCTCAGCCGCGAAACCAGGATGGCGCTCGAACCGCGCAAGCAGCCGCGGCAACAGCGGTCGAGCAAGGTGGTCGACCGGATTCTCGACGCGGCGCTGGTCTTGACACGGGAGCAGGGAACCAAGGCGCCGACGACGCTCGCCATTGCCCGGCGCGCCGGCCTGTCGGTCGGTTCGGTCTACCAATACTTTCCCAACAAGGAAGCCATTCTCCTGGATCTCGCCCGACGCTGGCTGTCCTCCTTTCCCGAGGTGATCGCGAGGCGCATCGAGGTCGCCCCGCCCACCAACCGCGACGAGTTTCGCCAGGAAGTGCGCAAGCTCTTCATCGACACGTCCACGCTCTATCGCGACAACGCCACCCTGATGCCGGTGATCGAGGCTATTTCCGGTAACGCCGACCTCAGGCCGATCCAGGACGAATATGACGAGCAGATCATTGCCCTCTACGCCGCATGGCTGCAGCATGTGAATCCGGCCCTTGAAGACGAGATCGCCAGCCGGCTCGGCGTGCTGATGATGGATGTCGGGCACGCCTGCCGGCTCGTAGGGCTGAAAAGAGATCGCAAGACATACGACCTCATCGAGGACGATGTGGAAAGAATGTGGCTCGCTTTGGTGACCCCCTATCTCAACCTTGACTGATTTCGCATTTCGAGAGGAATTTTATGAAGACTGTCTATTCGCCGCTTCATGCCGGTCATGCCGGCCAGATGGAACTGGTCACATCGGCGATCGTGCCGGGTTTTGAAAAGCCCTCGCGCGCCGAATTCATCAAGGCGCGGGTCGAAAGCGAGAAGCTCGGTCCGATCGTCCTGCCGCTCGAGCACGATCTTGCCGCCGCCAAACGCATTCACAAATCGGACTATATCGACTTCCTGCCGACGGTCTGGCCGCAATGGGTGGCCTCCGGTCACGAGGGCACGGCCATGCCCTTCACCTGGCCGACGCGCGGCCTGCGCGGCGACGTGCCGCCGAAGCGTGTCGATGCGCTGCTCGGCTACTATTCTTTCGATGCCGGCGCCACCTTCGTTGAAGGCACGTGGGCGGCGATCAAGTCATCCTATGACGTGGCGCTCACCGCCGCCGGCCTGGTGAAGGCCGGCGAAAGGTCCGCCTTCGCGCTCTGCCGTCCGCCCGGCCATCATGCCGGCGCCGGCTTCATGGGCGGCTATTGCTACATCAACAACGCCGCCGTCGCGGCGCAGTGGTTCCGCGATCAGGGTGCCAAGCGCATCTCGATCCTGGATGTCGACTATCACCACGGCAACGGCACGCAGGAGATCTTCTATGACCGCGCCGACGTGCAGGTTCTCAATCTGCATGGCGACCCGATGGTCGAATATCCGTTCTTCCTCGGCCATGCCGACGAGCGTGGCGCCGGCGCGGGCGAAGGCTTCAACATCAACTATCCGATGCCCTTCGGCACCGGCTGGGACGTCTGGAACGCCTCGCTGGAGGACGCCTGCGCCAAGCTCGCCGCCTACGCGCCCGACATCGTCATCGTCTCGCTCGGCGTCGACACCTTCGAGAAGGACCCGATCAGCCAGTTCAAGCTGACCAGCCCCGATTATCCCAAGATCGGCCGCCGCATCGCCAAGCTCGGCCTGCCGACGCTGTTCGTCATGGAAGGCGGCTATGCCGTCGAGGAGATCGGCATCAACGCCGTGGGCGTGCTGACCGGTTTCGAAGATCGGTAGCCTTCTCGCAAGCACAGCGACAGGCACGAAAGAAAAGGGCGGCGCGGCCGCCCTTTTTGCAGGCTACGCCGCGGTGCCAGTGCTTGGCGCGGCCATCGGCGCCACTGGCTTGCGTGACCGGCCGAGATAATAGACCGCCGCCGCAGCGATGACGCCGGCGGCCAGGATGCCAACCGCCAGAACCGGCCGATACCAGAACCAGGCAATCGCGATTGTCGTCGTGCCGACCAGAATCGCCAGGAAGAAGGCGATGATGCCGGTTCCCATCCGCGCCATGCTGCCGAGGAACGGGATGACGTCGAGGATCACGCCAATCGGGCTGAGGAACAGGGCAAAGCCGATCGTCAGGAGCAGCAGGCCAGCGGCACGCAGCAGCCAGGTGATCAGCGTGTTGGCGCTGACCGCCTCGGCGAACATCTTGTCGGCCGGTACCTGGCCCATATCGACCATCAGCAGCGCATCGCCTGCCTCGGTCTGGTAGGACTCGAACCGGCTGCCGGCCTGGCGCGCGACAATGCTCACCACGCCGAGCGGCGCAAGCTCGTAGCCGATGCGGTAGTCGCCGAGCGCCGGCGTTGTGTTGTCGGTACCGAGATAGATCCTGCCGTCGACGATGCTGAGCGGCTTCGTACCGGTGTAGGCGGCCTTTATCGCGGCCGACTGGCTTGGCGATAGCGAAAGATCCTTGTCGCCCTCGATGCGATCCAGCACCGGCGCATCGAGATCGAAGGCGACGAGCTTGCCTTCCGGAATCTGGAAGGTCCGGCTGTGGATCGCCAACGGCGGATTCTGATGGCCATCAGGCTTCTTGAAATCCGACGAGTCGATCTGGCTGTCGTCCCACACCTTCGAATAGCTGTAGGTCGTCTCCGTCTCCTCGCCGCCGCCGAGCTTCTTGGTGGTCTCGGATTTGGAGTCTTCCTTCCACTGATACATCTCAACGCTGCGCGACAGGCGCAGGCCTTGCGCAGCGATCCCGAAATCCGGATCCGACAGCCCGCTATCGGCTGTCACCGGCCCGCTGACATGCACCAGTTTGCCGTCATTGGCGGCGTCGACACTGTCGGCGCCGGCCGAGACGACGGCGCCGGCGCCCTCGGCCAGCGAGCGCGCCGTCTGCACCGCGCGGCCTTCGTTCCAGAACAGCCCGATCACCATCAGCACGACCAGAAGCAGGCCGAATACGACCCCGCCGACAGCGCGCTTGATCCGCCCGAACCACGAGACGGATGTAACTTCCCGAAATGAATCGCTCATTGTTTCCCCCGAAACCGGACCATGCCATGAGCCTGCGTACGACTGCCCCGACGACTTCGTCAAACATGCCGTCTACAGGCTCTATTGCCGGAGATGCCCCACCCCTTCGGCATTTCGAATCTATCGCAACGGGCGGGCCGACGATATGGCCGGCTTGCGCAGTCCCGACATTTTCACGCCTCGAAGGCTACGAAAATCGCCTCCTGAGTCGCACTTGAGTCCATCAGATTCGATTTTGTCAAATCGCGTTTGATGTCGGATTCATCTGCGGGTAGATTAGACCCGAATCAGCCGGTCCTCGGGGGGCGCGGCGACCACCCAAAGTCTCACGTTCCGGAAATTTTCCGGCGCCAGACGCGGACGGCTTCGCGTTCCCTGAATGGATTCCGTCTGATTGGGCGCGGCCCCGCGCCTCGTGTGTGTCTCGTAAAAGTAACGCGTTTTCAGGTTCGGCGGTTGGCTCTCCAGCATCCGGACATCAGAATCGATTCCGGCCAAAAGCAACAGATGAGCAGTCCCGCCGCGCTTCTTCAATCCGACACATTAGGCTCGCGCCTGACGTCGCGCGGTGATCTCACCGGCTTTTTCATGGAATTGACCGCCGAGATCGGCGCTGACAGCTACATGCTGGTCGCCATCGTCCATGACCAGGACCGCAACGACGCGCGCATCGTCTCCTCGAACTGGATATTCGACGCCATCGAATTGATCGGCAAGCGGCTGATCGCCGGCCTTGCCCAGGGTGCTCTCACCGTTGCGCCCGGTATCCGTCCAAGGCCGCTGGTGGCGGCGCAGGCGCCGGATGCGGATGGACTGGTCTCCGGTGAAGAGGCGCGCCTCCTCGACGTACTCGGCCATGCCGAGATTTATTCGCTGCGGCTGAATGTCGGTCGTCAGCGCCTGTTCGCCCTGTTCTCGGCGGCAAGTGCCGGCAAGATCGACCAGCCGGCGCTGATGAAGGCGCAACTGAAGTGCTGCTATGCGCTCTCGCACATTCCGCAGTTGATCGCCGCCGCCGCCATGCAGGATCCGCTGTCGGACCGCGAGCGCGAATGCCTGTTCTGGGTTTCGGAGGGCAAGACCACCGATGAGGTCGCCGTCATCCTTGGCGTCTCGTCCAACACCGTCAACAGCTACATCACCCACGCCATCCAGAAGTTCGCCGCCAGCAACCGCGCGATGGCCATCGCCACGGCGATCAGGAGTGGCATCATTTGAAAAACGCCGACATCAAGGAAGCAGCCGAAGCCCTTTTCAACGAGCAGCGCAACCCGTTCGGCGCCTTCTCGCTCGGCTCCGAGACGCATCACGCGGTCACCATTCCCGATGCCGTCCGCCGCTGCCGCTGGATATCGGTCGACATCAACGCCTCGGCCTTCGGCCTGTTCTTCGTCAGCCCGTCACCGGAGCGGGCACGGCTGGTCCCGTGTTTCGATTCCGACTATCCCGGCATCGCGGTGGCGACGAAGTTCATCTCAGGCGCCAATGGCGAGGAGATCGTGCGCCATACCCGCAACTCGACGGAGCCGCGCTGGTGGACGGATGACGGCGTCGCGCCGATGGCTGAGATGTTCGGCAAACTCGCCTGGACCGAACAGATCGCAGCGCTGGCGCCCGGCACCAGCGGTATCGCCCTTCCCGTCCATGCCGATCGCGGCCAGTGCGGTCTCGTCGTCTTCCTCGGATCGGAGATCGCCCTCCCCCAGGATACGCTCTACGAAATCCATGCCCGCTGTTTTTCGCTGTTCGCCGCTGTCGCCCGGATCCGCCCCAGCGATGCCGGCAGGATGCGCGCCATCTCCAAGCGCGAACTCGAATGCCTGAAGCTGACCGCCAACGGCAACACCAGCGAAGAGATCGCGCGGCTGCTGAAACTGTCGGTGCACACCGCCAACCAGTACCTGACCCAGTCGACGCAGAAGCTCAACGCAGTCAACCGCAACCAGGCGGTGGCCAAGGCGCTGCGGCTCGGTTTGATCGAGTAGCGAAACGATCAGAGCGGTCGAGCTCTGTTGAGGTTCAAGTAGGTATCAGAAGGCGAGCGGCTCGACCCTGCGGATACGCGCCTCTTCGATCACGGTCTCGAGCAAGGCCGTATTGTGCTCGGGATCTTCGCCCGGCTTCTCGAACGACACGTAGTTGACCACGACCGAGTTGCCGTTCTCGCTCAGCGTCAGCTGGAAATAGACCGTCGCCCCGGGTGGCCGCAGTTCCAGGTCGAGCACGATGCGCGGGCTGCCGCTCCAGTCGACATGCGCCTCGCCGCCATGGCCGAGCCTGAGCGTGCCGGGCATGAAGAACAGCTCCGCCGCTGAATCGACCAGATCCGACAGGCAGGCGAAGTGCTCCAGCCGGATGAAGGCGATATAGTCGGCGACATCGATCAGCCTCAGTTCGCCCACCACTTGCTCGATGGCGCTGGCGACGATGATCTCGCGGGATTTTGCGTGCGGTTGGCGGTTCATGAAATCTGTCTGCGCTCAGCCTTTTTCGAGTAGACGATCCGCACCAGTTCGGCGACGGCCTGGTAGAATTGCGACGGGATCACATTATCGACCGAAACTTGCTTGTACATGGAGCGGGCAAGCGCCACGTCCTCGAAGATCGGGATGTTGTGTTCCCTGGCGATCTCGCGGATTTTCAGCGCCACCAGGTCCTGCCCCTTGGCCACCACGAGCGGCGCCGAATCCTCGTCACGCACATATTTCAGCGCGATCGAGAAGTGGGTCGGATTGGCGATGATCAGCGTCGCGCGCGGCACCGCCGTCATCATCCGCTTGCGCGCGCGGTCGCGTGCCAGCGAGCGCAGCCGCGACTTGACGATCGGGTCGCCCTCGGACTGCTTGAACTCGTCCTTGACCTCCTGCTTGCTCATGCGCAGGTCCTGCTTCCAGTGGAAGCGCGACCAGACGATGTCGATCGCCGCGATCAGCCCCATGACGAAGACGATCGCCACCAATATATCGACCGCGATGCCGCGGATGACGAGGCCGAAGGCAACGGGATTGGTGATCATCCCGGCGAGCAGCTTGCGGTGATCCTCCGACAGCGTGAAGGAGAGCACGGCAATGGCGAAGCCGACCTTCCCCAGGGATTTCAGGAACTCGACCCAGCCCTGGACACCGAACATGCGGTTCCAGCCCTTGACGATCGAGATGCGCGAAAACTGCGGCCTGATGCGCTCGCCGACGATTTGCGGCATGTTCTGCAGCACCGAGGCGCCGATGCCGGCGACGGTCAACAGCACCAGCAGGCTGACGAGGGCGCGGCCCACTTCCAGCATGACGAGTTTATAGAGCGCGATGACATCGGTCTCGGTGTCCATCGGCCAGGCTTCCGGCTTCTCGAGGAACGTCGCCAGGAACATGCCGAGGTCGATGATGGCATCCTTGGCATAGAAGACGGTGAACACCAGTATGGCGACGAAGGAGGCGAGAAGCGCGGTTTCCCTCGAATGGGGCAGCTTGCCCTGTTCGATGGTGTCGCGGATCTTCTTTTCCGTCGCCTCCTCGGTTTTCGAATCCTTGTCGACGGCGTCGGACATGCCTTAGGCGGCGTCCTGCGTCGAAGGAAGTTCGAACGCGCCTTCGCGCGACAGGCGGATGGTCGCCGTCACGATGGTCTTGCGTGCCGCCGTGATGTCGGCGGCGGGAATGCCTTCCGACCCCTCCCCGAGTTCGGCTTCGATCATCCGTCGCGACCGTGCGCCGATCGCCGACAGCACCGCCTCGGCGAGCGCCGCAGACGTGCCGCGCAACGCCAGCGTGACAAGTTCGGTCGACAGTCCGTCGAACAGCAGCACGCGTGCCTTCTGCGTAAGCAGCGGCAGGTCGTCGAAAGCGAACAGTCGCGCGCGCACGCCGTCGAGATCAGGCGTACCGGCGGCTTCCAGATCCTGCATGACCTCCTCGAGCAGCGGCTTGTCCAGTTCATTGAGCACGCTGGCGACGCGTGCCTGCCCCACCGACGTATCCTTGGTCGAGGTCTCCGCCAGCACGCTGGTGCGCAGCCGGTTCTCGACAATCCTGGCCGCGGCATCCGGAACATTGGCCATGGTCACCATGCGCTTGATGATTTCGCCACGCATCGGCTTGGTCAGGGTCAAAAGCACCCCCGCCGCCGTCTGCGGCGCCAGCTTCGACAGCACCATGGCCGCTGTCTGCGGATGTTCGCCGGCCAGAAACGTGCCCAGCCGCGCCGGCTCGAGCTTCTCGAGCTCCGGCCAGATCGGTGGTGGGCCTTCCGGAGCGACCTCGAATTTCTTGTCGCCCATGATCGCGCTCATCTCTTCGGGCGAGAGCGATTCATTGAGGATCGTGTCCATCCTGTCGGCGGAATCGAGCAAGCCCGCGCCCTCGGTGAATTCGGCCTCGAATTCGGCGACGATGCGCTCGAGATCGCTCTGTGGAATGGTCCTGAGCAGCCGCGCACCCTCGATCAGCGCCTTCAGCTCCTCCTGCTTGAAGAATTTCAGGAGACGGCTGGCCGACGGCTTGCCCATCGCCACCAGGATGGCGGCCGCCTTCTGCGCGCGCGTCAGGGTCGCCGGCGTCGTCATATTGCCTCTCGCCTCCGCTGCCACCGGCAAGCCCCGCAAACCATGTCTAGGCGCCCTTCGTACCGGCGATGATTTCGGTCAGCCTGATGCCGAAGCGCGAGGGATCGCTTTCCAGCACCGTGATCTCGCCACGCGCGATCTTGCGACCGTTGACGACGACGTCGACCGGTTCGCCGATGCGGCGGTTGAGCGCGACCGTCGACCCTTTCTGCAACGCCATCAGGTCGGACACAGCCATCTCGGTGCTGCCGAGAATGATCTGGACATCGACGGGGATGTTCATGATGACGCTGGAATTGGCTCCTGCCGCGGCCCGGAAGGCTGCGTCGGGGCGCTGTTCCTCTTCATGCAGGACCCCGCGCAATTCCTCGATGGCGCGGTCGAGCTGCTCGTCCGGCTGGTCGAGGTCTGGTTCTGCCTTGGTCTTGGCCATGTATCGTCTCCAAATGGTCAGGCGCGCCCGGCGCCAGCCGGCATCAACCCGTCGATAAAGTCCTGCCCGGCATCGAAGGGATGCCTGATCCGGACGGTGTAATTCTGTCCCAGTTTGCCGAACTCGCATACGAACAGCGTCTGGCCGCGCGCGCTGAGGCGAGCCCGCGATTGCGCCGTTTCCTCGAAATCGATGACCTGGCCCACTTCCAGCCTCGCAAGGTCGCCCAGCGTCAGCCGCGCCAGCGGCATGGTGGCTTCGAGCGCCACCGTCGAGCGCATCACCTCTTCAGAAAAGCGTGCGCGCCAACTGGTGCCGGGATCGGCCTCGCTGGCGCTGGCGATGCCGTCGCGGCCGGCCAGCACGATACGCTGCGGCATCGTCACCGTGATGCTGCCGCTGTCGACCGGCGTCGAGATGCCAAGGACGATGCGAATTGCCGCGCCGTCGCGCAAAACATGCCGCCTGGCCTCGATGCCGGACATGGCCCTGGGGGCCGGCAGTCGCAGTTCGAGCGAGCGCTGCCCCGATCCGTTCAGCGCCTGCGCCACCTCCTGGAACACCATGGTCGAGACATCGGCCTCGAGCGGCGACAGGTCGCGCTCGATCGGCGACACCGGCATGTCCGGGTCGCCGCCAAACAACGTGGAGACCATGATCGCGATCGCGGCTGCGTCGATGACGAGTGTCATCGCGTCCGACGAAGCCGGTGAGCCGACCACGGTCATGGCGAAATTGTCGCCGGCGCGCGAGCGCGCCTCGGTAACGCGGCTGACCTCGACCGCCTTGAGATCGACGATGACGGGGACGCCAAGCCCGCTCGACAGTCCCTTCTGCAGCAGCGGCACGGCGCGTTCGGCCATGGCACGGCCGGCGTCGATGACCTGATCGGCCTCGCCGCTGTCACCGACCAGACGCTCTATGATCAGCGAGCGCGCTTGCGCGGGGCTGCCTGGACTGGTCATGACCGTGTGGGCACCGATCTGTCGTGCATCGCTCAGGCGGCCTTCTTCTCGGCGGCGCCGGTGTTCATCGTGCTCTGCTCGACGGCGTCGATGGTCGGCCGCTCATAGGACGAGATGGTCTTGCGGCCGAACTCGATCGCCACCTGCGGCAGGGCGCCGTTCATGTAGGCGAGGAGCGTCTGCTTGACGATGATGTAGAGGCGGTTCTTCTTCTCGCGCACCGTCTTGATCTTGGTGGCGACAGGCCCGACCACGGCGTAGGACAGGAAGATGCCGAGGAACGTGCCGACCAGGGCGGCGCCGATCAGGCCGCCGAGGATTTCCGGCGACTGGTCGAGCGCGCCCATCGCCTTGACCACGCCGAGCACGGCGGCGACGATGCCGAGCGCAGGCAGGCCGTCGCCGACCGCGACCAGCGCGTGATAGGCCTTCATCTTGTCGGACTTGATGGTCTGGATTTCCTCGTCCATCAGCGCCTCGATCTCATGCGAGCGGGCATTGCCGATGATGATGATGCGGCAGTAGTCGCAGATGAAGGCCATCAAATCGTGGTTCTTGAGCACGGTCGGAAAGGCCTGGAAGATCGCTGATTCTTCCGGATTGTCGATATGCGCCTCGACCTCGCTGCGCGATTTCGAGCGCAGCTCGCGCATCAGGCTGTGCAGCACGCCGAGCGTCTCCAGGTAATCCTGTTCCTTCGGCACCGCCTGCTTGAAGGCCTCGAGGATGCCCCTGCCGGTATCCTTGACCGTCTTCATCGGGTTGGCGACCAGGAAGGTGCCCAGTGCAGCGCCGCAGATGACCACGGCTTCCCAGGGCTGGACCAGCACGTGCAGATGCCCGCCCATGGCCATGAAGCCGCCGAGGACGCAGCCAAGCGTCACCACCAGTCCAATCAGAATGCCCACGACAGGTCCTTCCGCATTTCACATCAGGTGCAAGGGATAGTCCCCGTGCCTTGTGTGAGGCTTGAATCGGAGCCGCCATGGAACGAATTGAGGCGATTCAGTTTCGCGCAAGGAAGTGGCGCTATTGTGCTGGCATTGCTTCGGCCGGAGGCGCGTCCTTGCTCAATACCTTTACCAGCTACCAGTTGATCACCAGAGACATCTCGAAGTCGATCGACCGGATCGAGAAACAGCCGACGGTCGATCGCGATACGCAATATTATCTCGCCAACATCACCAAGGTGAAATCGATCGACGATTTCGTCAAGAACGATCGGTTGTTCAAATATGCCATGAAGGCCTACGGGCTTGAAGACATGGACTACGCCAAGGCGTTCATGGTCAAGGCGCTCAAGGAAGGCGTCACCGATCCCGACAGTTTCGCCAACAAGCTGACCGACAAGCGCTATGCCCAGTTCGTCAGCGCATTCAATTTTGCCGCCAACGGCGCCGATGCGACGATCTACAACAAGTCGCAGCAGCTGGTGACGAAGAACTACGCCACGCAGGCGCAGATCGCCGGTCTCGATCCGAATTCCGACTATGTGAAGGGCGAGACGACCTATTATCTCGCCAACATCACCAAGGTGAAGTCCGTCGACGATCTGATGTCGAACAGCCGGCTCTACACCTACGCGCTGGCTGCATATGGTCTGGACTCCGCGACCGAGGACAAGGACCTGATCAAGCAGGTTCTGCAAAGCAAGGTGAGCGATCCTGACAGCGTCGCCAACAAGCAGACGAACCCAGCTTACGCGGGACTGGCTTTGGCCTTCAATTTCGAAGCCAATGGCGAGAACGCCACCACCATCAATCCCGTGCAGCAGCCGACCGTCGACAAGTATCTGCGCCAGACTCTCGAAGAGGATGCCGGCCAGACCAATCAGGGCGTGCGGCTGGCGCTTTATTTCCAACGCAAGGCGCCTGACATAACCAGCTGGTACGACGTGCTGGCCGACACGGCTCTTGCCAGCGTCGTGCGCACCGCGCTCGGCCTGCCCGATTCCTTTGCCACCGCCGACATCGACAAGCAGGCGCAGTTGTTCGAGCAGAAGCTCGACCTCACGGATTTCACCGATCCCGCGAAGCTCACCAAGTTCCTGACCCGCTTCACCAGCATGTATGAGATCAACAACCCGACCTCGACCGCGGTGTCGTCGATCAGCGTGCTCTTCGCCAAGCCGGTCACGTCGGGCATTTCCACCGACCTGATGATGGCCATGCAGAAGTTGAAGTTCTGATCATGCGGGACAGTCTCTACGTCGCCCTTTCCGCGCAAATGGCGCTCGAGCGCCGGCTCGACACGATCGCCGACAATGTCGCCAACGCCAACACTGTCGGGTTTCGCGCCACGGGCGTGAAATTCGAGGACGTGGTGTCCGGCACCGGGCAGAAGTCGGTCTCCTTCGCTTCGTCCGGCAAGACCTATCTTTCCGGCGCCCACGGCCCCTTGACCGAGACCGGCAACCCGTTCGATTTCGCCATTCAGGGCGACGCCTGGTTCGCCATCGACACGCCCGCCGGCCCTGTCATGACCCGCGACGGCCGGTTTTCCATGAACGAGAATGGCGAGCTGATGTCGATCGAGGGCCATCCGGTGCTCGATGCCGGCGGCGCGCCGATCCAGCTCGACCCGCGCAACGGCCCGCCCAAGGCAGGAGCCGACGGCTCGCTGCGCCAGAACGACCAGCTTGTCGGCTCGATCGGCCTCTACAATTTCGATCCGGGCGTAAACTTCGTGCGCTACGGCAATTCGGGCATCGTGCCGGCACGCACGCCCGAACCGGTCACCGATCGCTCCGATGTCGGCATCGCCCAGGGCTTCGTCGAGGAGTCCAACGTCAATCCGGTGCTGGAAATGACGCGGCTGATCATGGTCCAGCGCGCCTTCGAAAACACCGCGGCCCTGATGCGGCAGACGGAATCCTCCACCGATGAGGCGATCAAGACGCTCGGCTCGAAGTAGCATGTCGCTCCAACAGCCATCCATCCGCGCACCCGAGAGACAGCTGCAGCCGGCGCCGGAAGACCGTCTCGCTGCACTCGAGCGTGTATGGCGCCGCTTCAGCGGCGCCGACGGGCTGGTCAAGCGCGGCGGCCTCGTCACCGAAGTCACGCCCACGCACTACAAGGTGCGCGGCCTTTCCGATTTCGCTCGGTTGGGCGATATCGTCGAGCAGCGTGGCCTGGCCGGCGCGCGCCGCGGCGAGATCGTCAAGATCAGCCGCGACGAGGTTGTCGTAGCCCCCTTCGAACGCAGTGCCGATGCCGGTATCGGCGATGCCGTCTTCCGCCGCGGCCCGCTCGCCGTGGCTCCGCACGGCTCGTGGCGCGGCCGCACCATCGATGCGCTGACCCGGGCGATCGACGGAGGCCCGCCGCTCGTCAGGGGTGACGACATGGCGGCCAGCGCCACCACGCCCGGTGCTATGGCCAGGCAGCGGGTCGGCACGGCGTTCATGACCGGCGTCAAGGTCATCGACATCTTCACGCCGCTGTGCCTGGGCCAGCGCCTCGGCGTCTTTGCCGGCTCCGGCGTCGGCAAGTCGACGCTGCTTGCCATGCTCGCCGGTGCCGACGCTTTCGACACCGTCGTCGTCGCGCTGATCGGTGAACGCGGCCGCGAGGTCCGCGAATTCCTCGAGGACACGATCGGCGACAGCATGGCCAAGACCGTGGCCGTGGTCGCCACCAGCGACGAGAGCGCCATGATGCGCCGTCGCGCACCCGACACCGCCATGCGGGTCGCGGAGCATTTTCGCGACCAGGGCCACCGCGTGCTCCTGGTGCTGGATTCGATCACCCGCTTCGCCCATGCGTTGCGCGAAGTGGCTACGGGAACCGGCGAGCCGCCGGTCGCCCGCGGATACCCCGCCTCGGTTTTCACCGAACTGCCGAAGCTGCTTGAGCGAGCCGGGCCAGGAGCCGAGGGAAAAGGCTCGATCACCGCCATCATTTCCGTGTTGGTCGATGGCGACGATCACAACGACCCGGTCGCCGATTCCGTGCGCGGCATCCTCGATGGCCATGTCGTGCTCGACCGCGCGATCGCCGAACAGGGCCGCTATCCGCCGGTCAATCCGCTGTCATCCATATCGCGTCTAGCTGGCAAGGCGTGGAGCCTCGAGCAGCGCGCCCTGGTGACGCGGCTGAAGTCGATGATCTCGCGCTTCGAGGACACACGCGACATTCGCCTGCTCGGCGCCTATCAGGGTGGCGTCGATGCCGAGCTCGACATTGCCGTGCGCCAGGTGCCGCTGATCTACGAGGCGCTGACGCAATCGCCCAGGGACCGTCCTTCGACCGATCCGTTCTCCGACCTTGCCCGTCATCTCAAGGGAAAGCAGAATGCCGAACCAGGAGAGTGAGCGACAGTACACCGAACGCGTCCTGCGCGAGATGATCGCCGAGGCGAACGCCGCGGAGGAAGCCAGGACACGGGAAGCGAATGCGGCCAAGGCAAAAGCCGCTCGTGCCATAGCCGCCAAGGCCGAAGCCGTTCTGGCCAGGGCTGTCAAGCCGATCCTGCCCAGGGCCGGCAGAGCCGAGCCTATCGTGCCCAGGATTGTCGAAGCCACCCTGCACGAGGTTCCTCATGCAGAGGCTGCCGAGATGGCGCAGGCCAGTCGCAACTTGCTGATCGACGACCTGTTCCGCGTCACCGAGTGGCCCCAGCCGCCAAAGGCGCAATTTCCCAGGGTGGGCAAGAAGCCCGACCGGCGAAGCGATGTCGTCATTGCCGCGCTCGGCATTGCGCTGGGTCTCACCTGCGCCCTGTTTCCCTGGTACATCTTCTTCAATCAGGACCAGTTCGGCGTCCAGGCGATCAAGTTCGGCGGTACCGGCACCAATTCGGGGCGCGAGGGTGGCGGCGTGGTCGCCGAACGCAGCGCTCCGCTGACGGCGAAGGACGTTCCCAACGCCAATCTCGACCTGTTTGCCACGGCAACGGTGCAGGACGATTCAAGGCCGGCATCGCCGCCCGGCGATCAGCCTTTTCCTGCCGACGTCGCGAAATTCCGTATGGTCCACGTCGCCAACGGCCGCGCCATGATCGAGGACGACACCGGCCTGTGGCTCGTCCAGCGCGGCTCGAAATTGCCCGATTCCAGCAAGGTGTCGGCGATCGAACAGCGCAACGGCAAATGGGTCATGCTCACCAGCACCAACCAGGTGATCGAGCTTTCCAGGTAGTCGACGCGGTTTGCCCTAAATGAAAGGGATAAGGCCTGATGCCTGGACAAACAGTGCCCGTTTGTCCGAGAAAACCGGGTCACGCTTTTGGGCATCCCGCTCTAGCGGTCGTCCGCAAGGTCCGCGCAAGACTGGCGGCCTAGTCTCTGGGGCATCTGCCCGGAGATTCCCATGGAGCCCGTTTCCCTTTTCGATCTCGCCGCCAAGCAAGCGCAGTGGCTGGCCGTGCGCCAGTCGGCGGTCGCCGGCAACATCGCCAACGCCAACACGCCGGGTTACACGGCAAACGATGTCGAGCCGTTCGAAAAGGTGCTCGACCGTGCTGCCGTGTCGCTGCAGGCCACCCAGGCCGGCCATCTTGGCAGCGCTGCCACCAACGCCGGCTTCGCCATCAAGCCGCAGGAAGACGACGGTGTTGTCATGCCCTCCAAGAATTCGGTGGTGCTCGAGGACCAGCTTCTCAAGGCCGGCGAGGTGCGCCGTTCCTTCGAGCTCAACACGGCCATCGTCAAGGCGTTCCACTCGATGATGATGATGGCGGTTAAGAGCTGACCATGGACGCGCTGACCGCAGCCCTGAAAGTCGCAGCATCCGGCCTTGGCGCCCAGTCCGAACGCCTGCGCGTTGTTTCTGAAAACCTCGCCAATGCCCAGTCGACCGGCACCACGCCCGGCTCCGACCCGTATCGCCGCAAGACCATCAGCTTCGTTTCCGAACTTGACAGAGCCTCGGGCAGCTCGACCGTCGAAGTGAACTCGATCGACCGCGACCCGAGCGACTTTCCCGTCGAATTCCAGCCCGGCAACGAAGCCGCCGATGAGAAGGGCTACGTCAAGATGCCCAATGTCAACGTGCTGATCGAAATGGCCGACATGACCGAAGCCAACCGCTCCTACGAGGCCAACCTGCAAGTCGTGAAGCAGGCGCGCGACCTCATTTCCATGACCATCGACCTGATGAGGAACCAATGATCGTGAACGGCATCGGCGCGCTTAACCTGAAGCCGGGTCTGGGCGACACTACGACTGACCTGCTTCAAGGCGGCGTTGCGCCCGCGGCGCCCGGCAACCTTGGCACGTCCTTCGCCGAGGCGCTGAGCCGGGCCGCCTCCAAAACCGTCAGCACGATGCAGAATGCCGAGCAGGTGTCGATGCAGGCACTCAAGGGCGACGCCGATACCCGCCAGGTCGTCGATGCCGTGATGAGTGCTCAGCAGGCGCTTCAGACCGCCGTCGCCATCCGCGACAAGGTCGTTTCGGCCTATCTCGAAGTTAGTCGTATGGGCATCTGAGGAACAGGCCATGAAAGCACTCGCCATCGCCGCCACCGGCATGAATGCCCAGCAGACGAATCTGGAAGTCATCGCCAACAACATCGCCAACATCAACACCACCGGCTACAAGCGGGCACGCGCCGAATTCTCCGACCTGCTCTACCAGGTCGACCGCACGCAAGGCGTGCCCAACCGCTCGAACGCCTCGCTGGTGCCGGAAGGCGTCTCGATCGGCCTCGGCGTCAAGACGACGGCCGTACGCAACGTCCACACCCAGGGCGAACTGACCAGCACCGGCAACAGTTTCGACATGGCGCTCACCGGCCGGGGCTGGTTCCAGATCGAGGGCGCCGATGGCGGCACGCTCTACAGCCGCGCCGGTGCCTTCAACACCAACGCCACCGGCCAGTTGGTGACCGTGGACGGAGCCAGTGTCATTCCGGCCATCAACGTGCCTGTCGACGCCGTCGAGGTCATCGTCAACAAGACCGGCCAGGTCTTCGCCCGCATCGATGGCCAGACCGACCTGCAGAACCTCGGCCAGCTTCAGATCGCGAACTTCGCCAACGAGGCGGGCCTCGCCCCGCTCGGCGACAACCTGTTCCAGGAAACGACCGCCTCCGGCCCGGCCAATGTCGGCGTTCCCGGCGACCCCGGCTTCGCCACCATCCAGCAGGGCTACCTCGAGGCCTCCAACGTCGATCCGGTCAAGGAAATCACCGAGCTGATCTCGGCGCAGCGCGCCTATGAGATGAACTCCAAGGTCATTCAGGCCGCCGACGACATGGCCTCCGTCGTCTCCAAGAACATCAGGTAACGATGGCCATGCCGATCTCCTGCTCCGCATTCCGCCACACCGCGCTCGTCCTTGCGCTGGTGACCGGCGGCATGCCGGCTTTCGCCCAGGAATCGACAAACCAATCGACAGGTCAATCGGCAAACCAATCGGCTACTCAGATCGCCAGCAATCAAGCCGGCGGCGAGGTCGTGCTGATCCCCAACCGGGTCATCTATCCCGGCGAGACCATCGAGCTCACCGCCTTGAAACAGGTGACCCTGATCCCGGGCAAGCACAAGCCCGAGGCGATGGCGACGCTGGCCGAGGAACTCCAGGGCAAGGTCGCCAAACGCACGCTGCTGCCCGGCCGCTATATTCCTTCGACAGCCGTTCGCGATGCCTGGCTGGTCGAACAGGGCGCAGCCGTGCAGGTCTTCTTCATCTCGGGCGGCCTGACGATATCGGCCACCGCCGTGACATTGCAGCCCGGTTCCGCCGGCGACCTCATCAAGGTTCGTAACAGCGACAGCGGCAAGATTCTCTCCGGCACGGTGATGGCCGACGGAACCATCCAGGTCAGCGCTTCATGATGCGTCCGCTTGCCCTTCTGCTGGCGGCCTTGCTCGGCCTGCAGCCGGCGCTGGCTGACGGCCTGACACCCAAGGCCAAGCGCGAACTCGCGGCCAGGAATGGCGGCGTCTACGACGATCCCGAATACGATCCGGCCACCACCACTCGCATGTTCCGCGTTTCGCCCGGGCCAAGCTCGCTGCCGCCTGGCCAGGTCGCCTCGCGCATCAAGGACATCGCCCAGCTGCAGAGTTCGCGCGACAACCAGCTCGTCGGTTACGGCCTGGTCATCGGGCTTGCCGGATCGGGCGATAGCCTGCGCAATTCGCCGTTCACCGAACAGTCGATCCGCGCCATGCTCGAAAACCTCGGCATCGCCACCGAAGGCGGCAGCGCACGCGCCAAGAACGTCGCCGCCGTCATCGTCACCGCCAACATGCCGCCCTATGTGCAGTCGGGCGCGCGCATCGACATCGACGTCTCCTCGATGGGCGACGCGACCTCGCTTGCCGGCGGCACGCTGATCATGACGCCGCTGAAAGCGGCGGACGGCGAGATCTACGCCGTCGGCCAGGGCGCGGTCATCGTTTCGGGCTTTACCGCCCAAGGGCAGGCCGAGCAATTGACGCAAGGCGTGCCGACCGCCGGCCGGGTGCCGAACGGCGCCATCGTCGAGCGTTCGGTGAAAGCCGAGTTCGACGACCAGGCGATCCTCACGCTGCAATTGCGCAATCCCGATTTTTCGACCGCCATCCGCATCGCCGACGCAATCAACGACTACACCAGCCAGCGCTTCGGCATGCGCGTGGCGGGCGAGCGCGATTCCCGAACCGTGCAGATCAGGCGGCCGAAGAATGTTTCGGCGGCGCGCTTCTACGCCGAGATCGAGAATCTGGTGGTCGAGTCCGACACGCCGGCCCGCGTCGTCATCGACGAGCGCACCGGCACCATCGTCATCGGCAACGACGTCAAGATTTCGCGCGTCGCCATCAGCCACGGCACGCTGACCGTGCGCATTACCGAAGCGCCGCGCGTCGTGCAGCCCGAACCCTTCTCCAAGGGCGAAACCGCCGTCGAGCCGTTCACCGCCATCGACGCCAGCCGGCCGGACGCCCGTGTCGCCGTGCTGGACGGGCCGGACCTGCAGACCCTCGTCTCCGGCCTCAACCGGCTCGGCGTCAAGCCGGACGGCATCATTGCCATCCTGCAAGGCATCAAGTCGGCTGGCGCCCTGCAAGCCGATCTGGTTCTCCAATAGGCGATGCCGATGATCCTTTCCCTCTCACCCCATGAAAAACGTCGCTCCGGCGCGATCCTGCTCGCCATAGCTACCCTTGCCGCCATGTCCTTTTCCGGCAGCGCGCGCGGCGAGGATACAGTTCGCCAGGTTCTGCCCGGAGCGCAGCCCGCCGTGGCACCACAGCAATTGACACGGCAGAAGGCACCGGACCAAAGCGAGATCGAGCGCTTTTGCTCAAACATAGCCGATGCCGCCCGTGACCGCCGCTATGCCTTGCAGGCCGAGGAGCTGAAGCAGCTCCAGGCCGGTATCGACGAGCGCATGAAGGCTCTGGACGCAAAGAAGGCCGAATACGAGACCTGGCTGAAGCGGCGCGAGGTCTTCCTGGCCCGGGCAGAGGACGGCGTCGTCAAGATCTATGCCGGCATGAAGCCCGATGCCGCGGCCGAGCGCCTGGCAATCGTCAACGCAGACCTCGCCGCGGCCATCCTGATGAAGCTCGATTCGCGCAAGGCCGGCGTCATCCTCAATGAAATGGACCAGAAGGCGGCGGCGACGCTCACCGGCATCATGGCCAGCGCAGCCCGAAGGGTAGATCCGTCATGATCCGCAGAACGCTCATCCTGTTCGCGGTGGCTGCGCTGTCCGGCTGCGGCACCAACCTCAAGGAAGTCGGCAAGGAACCGGCCCTCTCTCCGGTCGGCTCGGGCATAGACGGCGGCGATACCGGGTCCCTTTACAAATATCCCGAGACGCCGCGCGCGCCGGTCAAGAAATTCTCGCTGTGGGACGATCGCCAGAGCCGGCTGTTCACCGATCCACGGGCACTGTCTCAGGGCGACATCCTGACCGTCAGGATCAAGATCAACGACCGCGCCAACTTCAAGAACCAGAACGACCGGAGCCGTACCGCCAACCGCAAGCTCGGTTTCGATATCAGCGCCCAATGGGACAAGATCGGCAGCACTGCCGGCAAAGGCGCTGGAGCGCTGAATTCCCAAACCGACACGACCGCCGATGGTGAGATAAAGCGATCCGAGACATTGGAGCTCAACGTGGCGGCCATCGTCACCGACGTCCTGCCCAATGGCAATCTGATGATCACAGGCTCGCAGGAAGTGCGTGTCAATGCCGAACTCAGGGTGCTGACCATCGCCGGCATCGTGCGGCCGGCCGATATCGGCGCCGAGAACACGATCCCCTACGAACGCATCGCCGAAGCGCGCATTTCCTATGGCGGACGCGGCCGTATCACCGAGGTCCAGCAACCCCCCTACGGCCAGCAGGTTCTCGACCAGGTTCTTCCGTTCTAGGATTGGGAAGCGAAAACGTGGCCAACGTCGAACAGCTTCAGCATCGCAAGGGTCCTTCCCTCGCCGTCCAGGGTGCCATGCTGCTGGTGGTGACGGCCGCCGCCATCGGCATGGGCTGGATGTCGGGCGGCTATCTCAAGGGTGTCGGCGCACCGTCATCGGTGCCGGCTGCGGAGAATGAGGGCAAGACGGCCGAGCCCGCCGCCACGCATGAAGCTGGCACGGGATCGACCCTCGTTGCACTGGCGCCGATCACCACCAACATCGCCTCGCCCGCAGAAACCTGGCTCAGGATGGAAGTGTCGGTGGTCTATGACGCGCCGCAGCCGCCGGCCATGTCGGAGGACATCCATCAGGATCTTCTGGCCTTCGTCCGCACCTTGAAGATGCACCAGATCGAAGGCGCCAGCGGCTACCAGCACCTGAAGGCAGATCTCGACGAACGCGCGTCGATCCGCAGTCAGGGACACGCCAAGCAAGTACTCATCAGGACATTTCTGCTCGAATGAGAAAACTCCTTCTCGCCGCGGCGCTGATTGGCGCCACCACATCGATCGCAGCGGCCCAGCAGCTGGATCTTGGCGGCATCGGCAAGGCCGACGGCGCCACCGTCGGCTACATCATCCAGATGTTCGGCCTGCTGACCGTGCTGTCGGTAGCGCCGGGCCTGCTGATCATGGTGACCAGCTTCACCCGTTTCGTCATCGCCTTCTCGATCCTGCGCGCCGGCATCGGCCTGCAATCGACACCCGCGAACCTTATCCTGATCTCGCTATCGCTGTTCATGACCTTCTATGTCATGGCGCCGACCTTCGACCAGGCATGGAACACCGGCGTCAAGCCGCTGATGGACAATCAGATCAGCCAGACCGAAGCCTTCGACAATATCTCGGATCCGTTCCGCACCTTCATGCTGCACAATGTGCGCGACAAGGATTTCGACCTTTTCGCCGACCTCGCTCGCGAGCGCGGCCAGACCGTTTCGCGCGACACCGTCGACCTGCGCATCCTGGTGCCTGCCTTCATGATTTCCGAGATCCGGCGTGGCTTCGAGATCGGCTTCCTGATCGTGCTGCCGTTCCTGGTCATCGACCTGATCGTCGCCACCATCACCATGGCGATGGGCATGATGATGCTGCCGCCGACCGTGGTGTCGCTGCCGTTCAAGATACTGTTCTTCGTGCTGATCGACGGCTGGAACCTGCTCGTCGGCAGCCTGGTGCGCTCGTTCAACTGATCGTCCGCACCGTAACGCCTCGGTAGAAGCACCGTCCGCCGAAGGGGCTGGACGGGGTGCACGGCATCGTCGAAATTACCCAAATTATTTTCGGTTAACCTTCCGGTTTAGCCCTTTGGTAGGGACTTGCCGCCATATTCGCTCGCAGATGGCGGGTGATCGAAACAACGGTCATTGGCATGATGCCGCTCCGTCATACCGGGAAAGCCGGTATGTCAAAAAAACACCTGTAAAAACAAGGTACGAGTAGCATGGCCAGTATCATGACGAACGCCGCAGCGTTGACCGCGCTGCAGAGCTTGAACGCCACCCAGAAGAGCCTTGACACCACCCAGTCCCGCATCTCGACGGGTTATCGCGTCTCCCAGGCTTCGGACAACGCCGCCTACTGGTCGATCGCCACGACGATGCGCTCCGACAACCAGGCCATGTCCACCGTTTCGGATGCGCTCGGTCTCGGCGCTTCGAAAGTCGACACCGCCTACACCGGCATGAACAGCGCGATCTCCACCATCAACCAGATCCAGCAGAAGCTGACCGCATCTTACGGCCAGACGGATGCGTCGAAGGAAAAGACCCAGGTCGAAATCGCCGCTCTTCAGAAGCAGCTGAAGGCCTACGCCGATGGCGCCACCTTCTCCGGCACGAACATGCTTTCGGTGTCCACCGCTACCGGCACGGCTGCCGACGTCAAGGTCGTTTCGGCCTTCAACCGCAGCTCCACCGGCGCGGTGTCGATCTCGACGATCGACGTCAACGTCGAAAGCATCAAGCTGTATGATGCAGGCGCAACGCCGACCGCGAAGGGCATCCTCGACGCCGACCGCCTCGGCATCAGCGGTGTTGCTGCAACGGCCTCGGCCCCGACCCTCGGCGCTGCCGCGGCGGCCACCGACACCTATTCGGTCNTCAGCGGTGTTGCTGCAACGGCCTCGGCCCCGACCCTCGGCGCTGCCGCGGCGGCCACCGACACCTATTCGGTCGCCTCGTTGAAAATCTTCTCGGGCACCACGGCCGCCAGCGATACTCAGATCCAGCAGATGATGACCGTCGTCGACGCCGCGCTCAAGGATATGACGACCGCCGCCACCAAGCTCGGCGCCGCCAAGAGCTCCATCGACCTGCAGAAGACCTTCACCTCGAGCCTGATGGACTCCATCGACCGCGGTGTCGGCCAGCTCGTCGACGCCGACATGAACAAGGAATCGACCCGCCTCCAGGCTCTGCAGGTCCAGCAGCAGCTCGGCGTCCAGGCGCTGTCGATCGCCAACGGTTCGTCGCAGTCGATCCTGTCGCTCTTCCGCGGCTGATCGCTCTCACCAACCACGAACAGCACTAGAATATCGGGCCGCGCCAAAAGCGCGGCCCGATTTGCGTTTGCGCCAGCCCCGCGCAACGCTCGTTCCTTAACTCTCGAAAGCAAGCCTTTAACAAGCCGTTAACCATAACGCGCTAGTCATGGTTAACCATTAGCTTACAACGGATTGGCGAATCGACGGCAATCCATGGGCGGGCCAGCGGCTCGCGAGGGCAATGCCGGTTTTGAGAAACCGGCTCGGAAAAAGGAGCGAGTTTCTTGGCGAGCATCATGACAAACGCTGCGGCGTTGACGGCACTTCAAAGCCTTAACGCCACCAACAAATCGCTCGAGCACACGCAGGCCCGGATATCGACGGGTTACAGGGTCTCCGAGGCCTCGGACAACGCCGCCTACTGGTCGATCGCCACGACGATGCGCTCCGACAACCAGGCGCTGTCGACCGTGCAGGATGCACTCGGTCTCGGCGCCTCGAAGGTTGACACCGCCTATACCGGCATGAACAATGCGCTTGATACGATCGGCAAGATCAAGACCAAGCTGCTCTCCACCATTGGCCAGACGGCTGCCGCCAAGGCAAAGACGCAGACCGAAATCACGGCGCTCCAGGCGCAGATGAAGTCCTTTGCGGATGCCGCCACCTTCTCGGGTTCGAATTTCCTGTCGGTGACATCCACGCAGGTCGCGGCCGCAAATGACGGTGTCCAGCCTGACGCCAAGATCGTCTCGTCCTTCAATCGCTCCTCATCGGGCGCGATCTCGCTCGGAACGATCGACATAAATGTCGAGAGCACCAAGCTGTTCGATTCCGGCTTGGCGACCGATGTCAAAAACCAAGGCACGCTCGATCGCCAGACCTCCGTCTATGCCACCGCGGCCGCCCAGAGCCTGTACGACAACGCTTATGCGACCGCGCTCGCCGGCGGCGCCACCGATATTGCCGCCAACACGGCCGGCCAAACCGCGGCTGGCGCGGTCGTGGCCAGGATCGACAACGTTTCCGCCTACAATCTCGACATCACGGCGGCCGGCGTGACCGACGACATCATCACCCAGATGGTCGGCAAGATCGACAAGGTCATGAGCCAGCTGACCGACCAAGCCACCATCCTCGGCGCCGCCAAGAGCTCCATCGACCTGCAGAAGACCTTCACGCAGAGCCTGATGGACTCCATCGACCGTGGCGTCGGCCAGCTCGTCGATGCCGACATGAACAAGGAATCGACTCGCCTGCAGGCGCTGCAGGTGCAGCAGCAGCTCGGCATCCAGTCGCTGTCGATCGCCAACAGCTCCTCGCAGTCGATCCTGTCGCTGTTCAAGAACGGCTAATCCAGCCGTAGCTGACGGACACCCCACCTCCAATTCACGGGCCGCGCGCAAGCGCGGCCCGATTTCATTTTCGCACAAGCTTCGAGGGCTAGTGTTCCGGCGGACAGTCATGCTGGGAGTCGCTCTATCGTGCCGGAACAGATCCAGAGCATCATCTCGAATCTTCGCGGTTTTGGTGTGAAACGCCTTGCCATGCTGGCGGGTATCGCCGTCCTGGTGATGGGCGTCATCGGCATTGCCTCGGTCTATCTCAACCGCCCTGCCTACGACACGCTCTATGTCGGGCTCGATCGTTCCGACGTGAACCAGATCGGCCTGGTGCTGGGCGAGGCCGGCATTGGTTTCGACGTCGGCTCCGACGGAACCTCCGTGCTGGTGCCGGCCGGCACCACGGCGCAGGCGCGCATGCTGCTCGCCGAAAAGGGCCTGCCCACCAGTGCCAATGCCGGCTACGAACTGTTCGACAATGTCGGCGCGATGGGCCTCACCTCCTTCATGCAGCAGATCACCCGCGTGCGTGCGCTCGAAGGCGAGATCGCCCGCACCATCCAGTCCATCGCAGGCATCAAGGCGGCGCGCGTCCACATCGTCATGTCCGAACGCGCCAACTTCCGCCGCGACGAACAACAGCCCTCCGCATCGGTCGTCATCCGCTATTCCGGCATCGACGCCGAGAAAAGCGCCATGTCGATCCGCCATCTCGTCGCCGCCGCCGTGCCGGGCCTGTCGGCCGACAAGGTGACGGTGCTTGATTCCAACGGCAATTTGCTGGCCGCGGGCGATGATCCCTCCAACACCAGTGCTGCCCGCACGCTCGGCGTCGAGCAGACGGTGGAGGCACAGATCGGCGACAACATCCGCCGCGCGCTCACCCCCTATCTCGGCCCGGACAATTTCCGCGCCAGCGTCAAGGCCGAGATCAACACCGACACCCGCCAGACCGAAGAAACCATTTTCGACCCGAATTCCCGCGTCGAACGCTCTGTGCAGTCGGTGCGGGCCAACGAAAACAGCAACCAGAAGCAGGCTTCGACCCCGGCCAGCGTCGAGCAGAACCTGCCGGAGACCCAGGCGACCAGCACCGAGGGTCCGCAGACCTCTTCGGCGAACGACCGCAAGGAGGAGATCACCAATTACGAGATCAACTCCAAGAAGATCGCCACCGTCTCCAATGGCTACACCGTCACCAAGATGTCGATCGCCGTCGTCGTCAACCAGGACCGGCTGAAGACGATCCTGGGCAAGGAAGCGACCCCCGAAAAGATCGCCAAGCGCGTCGCCGAGATCCAGAAGATGGTGAGCTCTGCCACCGGTTTCGACGACAAGCGCGGCGATGTCATCGACGTCTCGGCGGTCGAATTCATCGACGGACTGGATGGCGAGGCGGTTCCGCAAGCTGGAATGCTCGATTCCATCGGCCAGCACGCCGGCACGCTGATCAATGCCGGCGCCTTTATCGTCGTGGTGTTCCTGGTCGCCTTCTTCGGCCTGCGGCCGATGGCGGCCGCGCTGACGGCAAAGGCGACGCCCGCTATTTCGGGCCCCAACTTCGATGAGGTCCAGCGCTCGTTGCCGACACCGGAGGCAGCCGCTTCCGCCAATGCCGCCGTCGGCGCGTTGCCCAGTGCGAGGCCCGGCGCCACCCCGCTCGACGATCTACGTCAGAAAATCAGGCCCGCGCCGCAGGAGCGGCTTGCCCGCATGGTCGACATCAACGAGGAACGCACCGCGCAGATCCTGCGCAAATGGGCGGCCCAGGAAGTCGCGGCCTAGACCATGCCCTCCGCAACCCTTTTCGATCTCCTCCCTGATTTCGGTACGCGCGCGCAGCGTGTCAGCCCGCCTCAGGCCACGGCCGACCCTCGGCGGCCCCCTGAACCGGCGGCATCCCAGGCCGATATCGGCATCCTGATCGCCGAGGCGGTTGCCCAGGCGGAGGCCACACTCACGGAACGCTTCTCGGCCGCCCATGAAGCCGCGCTGGAAGCGGAGCGCCATGCCAATGCCGAGGAAGCGAGGATCTTTCTGGAAAGCTTCGGCGGCGATGTCGGCAACGCCGTGTCGTCGCGCATCGACGCCATGGAGGCGCGTGTCACCGACCTCGTCGCCGCCACGGTCGCCCGCATCATTGGCGGCGTCGTCAGCGACGACGTGCAGAAGCGTTCGCTTGAAGCGCTGGCCGGCGCGGTTCGTGAAGCTGTCGGCGACAGCGAAGCAGTGCGTATCGCCGTGCGCGGGCCGCTCTCGCTGTTCGAAACACTGAAGGCATCGCTCGGGCCGCGCACTGCCAATCTCGACTTCACCGAGGCGCCCGGCTTCGACTTGACCGTCAACATCGACGAAGCGGTGTTCGAGACCCGCATGGCCGAGTGGTCGGAAACTCTGTCCGAGGTTCTGTCGTGAGCGTCGCTGAAGCCGATCACGGCAGGCACGAGATCATCATCGTGCGGCATGCCCATGGCGACCACGACGAAGGTCACCACGGCGGCGTCTGGAAGATCGCCTTCGCCGACTTCATGACGGCGATGATGTGTTTCTTCCTGGTCATGTGGCTGATCAACGCCGCCAACGAACAGACCAAGGCGGCTGTCGCCAGCTATTTCAACCCCGTCAAGCTGGTCGACCGCAACTCGAGCCGCAAGGGCCTGGAAGACCTTGGTGACGGTCCGAATGCGATAGGCGCGACCGCCGAAAGCCCGCAACAGGCGACAGGCAAGAGCGGGCAGGACGGCACCGGTGGCGCGGGCACATCCGAACGCAAACAGGACAAGCAGGAACAACAGCAGTCCGAGAGGTCCGACGAGCATCTCTTCGCCGACCCTTACGCGGTGCTCTCGGAGATCGCCACCGACACCGGCGTCATGCAGAACGTCAGCCAGAAGGGCGACGGCGGCGCGCAAAGTGCCGGCCCGGCGACCGGCGCCTCCGGTGGCGCATCCTATCGCGATCCCTTCGAGCCGGATTTCTGGTCGCAGCAGGTCGCGGCACCGGGCGCCGAGGCGAGTGCCCAGCGCCCCAGGATCGAAGGCGACCCGGTCAAGCCCGGCGACAAGGGCGCCGAGACACAGGTCGCCAAGGTCAAGGCCGTGCCGCCGGCACCGCCTCTCAAGGACGCGCCCCTCGAGCCCTTGGCCAAGGATGCGGCCGCGACGATGGCCAAGGCCAGCGATGTCAAGCCCGGCGATATCAAAGCCGGCAATACCAAGGCCAGCAATGCAGAGGCCGGACAAGGCAACGCCGCGGAAGCGGCCAAGGCGGACGCTAACCCTGCCAGCCGAGAAGCCGCGAAGCCTGAGGCCGCGGAAAAGGCACCGACTGCCGCCGCGCTGAAGGCGGCGGCCGACGTCAAGCGGCAGCTGGCCGATGCCTTCAAGCCCGGCGACAAGCTGCACGACGGCGTCTCGGTCGAAGCCACGGACAAGGGCGTCGTCATCTCCATAACCGATCAGCTCGACTTCGGCATGTTCGAAGTCGGCTCGGCGTTGCCGAGCCGCGAACTGGTGTTGGCGATGGAAAAGATCGGCCGTATCGTCAACAGCCAGAAGGGCACCATCAGCATCAACGGCCACACCGATGCACGCCCCTTCCGCAGCGACAGCTACGACAACTGGCGGCTGTCGACGGCGCGCGCCCATTCCGCCTACTACATGCTCGTGCGCGGCGGCGTCGACGAACGCCGCATCACCGAAGTCGCAGGCTTCGCCGACCGCCAACCGAAGGATCCGGCCGATCCCATGGCGGCGGTCAACCGTCGCATCGAGATATTGATGGCGGCCGGCGGATGAGACGGGTGGCCGTCACCAGCCGCATGATGGGCCTGTTGCTGCTGGCCGCCGGACATCCATCGTCCGGCTTCGCCCAGGATGCGCTGCAGCCCTATCAGCTGGTGCGCTCGCTGCAGCTCATCCAGGACCGCATCGCCGCCGGCGATCACGCCGCCATGCCGATGCAGGCCAAGCTGCTCGAGATGACCGATGCGCGTCTGCGCGAGGCGGATGCGCAGGATTTCCAGGAACCAAAGAATTTTCGCGCGCTCCTGGTCTATGGCATGAGCGGCGGCAATCCGGTGACTGTCGAGGCAGCCGTGTCACGTGCCGCCGCCGATCCGGGTGACCTGGCCATCGCCAAGGGCGTGATCGACTATCTGAATGGCCGGCCCGGCGACGCGATCAAAGCCCTCGAGCCGATCGATCCGATGGCGCTGCCCGGCGATCTCGGCGCATTCCTGGCCCTGGTCAAGGGGTCGCTTCTCGCTGGCGACGAGCCGGCGGCGGCACTCAAATTGCTCGATGAGGCCAAGCTGCTCAGCCCCGGCACGCTGGTCGAGGAAGCGGCCTTGCGGCGCTCGGTCGGCATTGCCGTGGCGCAAGGCGACGCGGCGCGTTTCGCGCTTGCTTCAACGCAGTATGTCGAGCGCTACCTCTATTCGCCCTATGCCAGCCAGTTCGCGGATTCCTTCGTCTCCGGGGTCATCGCGCTGCACATGTCGATCAGCCAGGACAAGCTGGCCGACATCACCTCGATGATGGATCCCGAGCGCGAGAAGGTGATCTATCTGCGCATCGCCCGCCGTGCCGCGATCGACGGCCTGAACGAGTTGTCGGCCTTCGCGTCGACGCGCGCCGAACAGGGCCGCGACGGCAACACCAATCAGGACGATCCGCGCGCCCTGCTTTATTCCAGCCTGTCCACCGTGACCTCGGACACCATCGAGGATGTGCGCACCAAGCTCGGCAAGATCGATCGCAGCAAGCTGTCGGATGGTGACCGCGACCTGCTCGACGCCGCACAGGCCATCGCCGGTGAAGTGGTGGCGCCACCCGCTTCTCTTCCAGCCGCAAGTCCGGCGCCCGCGGCAGCTGCGCCGACGCAACCCGAAGTTACCGCCGCGCAGGCCGCCGACGCCGCCGGGTTGCCGCCCGTCGAAGGCGCTGCCTCCGAACAGCCCGTGGTTGCGCCAGCCGATGGCGTCGCGACCGTTGCGCCGAGCGCGCCGGTTCCTTCGGCCGAAACCGCAGCCGTCCTCCCGGCCTCGGCGCCCGCAGCCTCGGCCAGCCCTGACAAGACCGACCCGACCGACGCCGCCATGATGAAAACCCGTCGACAGCTCGACCTGATCGACCAGATGCTTGGAGCCGCCCCGAAATGACACCCAGCCTCGGCCCAGGCCTGCCAGGATTTACCGCCGCGCGCACCACGGCGGACCAGCCCGCCGTGCCGGGAAAGAAGGATGATGACGGCTTCGGCAAGATGGTGCACGCCGGCGCGAACCCGGCCCGCCCGGAAAAGCAGCCGCCGACCGAGGCCGGGTCGCGCGATCCGCGCTGGAGCAAGCTCGCCGCTGGCCTTGCGGCGCAGACGGGCGAGGACAAGCCGATGCCGGACGGCAAAGCGCGGGCCGCACGGGCCGCACCGACCGGATTGACGGCGGCGAAATCCACGAAAGACGGCAAGGATGCCCAGGCGGCCAAGGACACCGACGCTGGAACACCGGCGTCGGACGCCGGCGCAACGCCACTTGACGATCATCTGCCGCTTCTGATGGCATTTCATGACCTGCGCCATTTCTCGACATCGACCAAGTCGGCCGACGTCGGCGAAACCGGCCAGAACGCCGCTGTCGAGGGGCAGGTTCTGCCGAAGGGCTACAGGCCGAAGTCGGCCGCCGGGAATGGCGACGTCGAACCTATGTCGAAGCCTGAGCGGGCGTCGCTCGTCGACGGGCCGTTGACGAAACTTGACGACCCGTCCGCGCGCGACGCCGCCGCTGGCGCGCCACGGCGCGACAATGCGATCGCCGCCGGCCCTTTGCCGGAGACGACCCCGGCCGACGTACCCGGCGTGGATCCGAAACAGGCGGCGCCACAGCTGAAGTCCATCGCCGACGTTCAGTCTTCGTTGCGTTCCGAACCAGGAAAACGGCTCTCGACGGCCGGGCGCATCGAAGTGGTTTCCGAACGCAACTTCCCTGCCCCGCCGCAGGCGCCGATGAGCCAGGCAGCGCTCAGCGTGATCGGCGCCATAACCGCCGATGGCGGCCCGCAGCAGGTGCATTCGACGGCTTCCGCGGCCACCCAACTGGCCAGCCCTGTTGCCGTTCCGACACATGTGTTGAAGATCGAACTCCACCCGGCCGAACTGGGCCTGGTCACGGCACACCTTCGTCTCTCCGGAGAACAACTCTCGATTGAACTGAAGCCCGAAACACACGATGCCTACCGTCGGCTTTCCAGCGATAGCGAGGCGATCGTCAAGTCGCTGCGCGGGCTGGGCTTCGAGGTTGATAAGGTCACCATCATGCAACCGTCGGTGGCGGTTGGGGCTACAACTCGGACGGATGCAACCGCGTCGATGACCGCGGTGCCTGACCGCGACCAGTCGTCCTTTCAGCCCGGAAATTCCAGCGGCGGCAATGGTGGAGCCGGCGGCCAGCAACCCGGCCAGCAATCCGCAAGGGGTAACCACGATGACGCGCAAGCACACGGCCGCGCCGTTTCGCCTTCTCGCGAGCGCGCTGGCGGCGATATCTTTATCTAGCCTTGCGGGCGGCGCCGCTGCCGCCGCCAATCCCTGCGAGCCCGAGATCCTGCGTGCCGCCGACCGCTACGGCATACCCGCCGGCATCCTCTACGCGGTTGGCCTGACAGAGACCGGTAAGAAAGGCAGCCTTCAGCCTAACGCTTTGAACATAGAAGGAAAAGCAGTCTTCCCGAAAAGCCGGACCGAGGCACTTGCCACCTTCGCCAACGCCCAGCGCGAGGGCAAGACGCTGATCGATCTCGGCTGCATGCAGATCAATCATCACTACCACGCCTCGCATTTCCGCAGCGTTGAGGACATGCTCGACCCCCGCCAGAATGTCGACTACGCGGCACGTTTCCTGGCCGGTCTCCATGCCCGCCACGAGACCTGGTCGATGGCCGTCGCGCGCTATCATGCCGGTCCCGACAACAACCCGGCGCAGAAGGTCTATGTCTGCCGGGTCATCGCCAACATGGTTGCCACCGGTTTTGGCAAATGGACAACCAACGCCCGGTCCTTCTGCAACCCATAGGCGTATTTTCAGCCTCCTATATGCTAGCCGCACTGCACCGTGGCTCCATTTTGACTTGGCCCCTCAAGCATATTTGGCTGCACGCTAATGCAACCGGCACGATTCCAGACTCCCAAGAAACTAGTTACAAGAAATGACCGTGTTCAGGATTCCCGCCACCGGTTACGCCTCTTTCCACGGGGCAAATGTGCTGATTCGGAGGCGGGGCCGATGATCGTTATCGTTGACGAGCGAGAGCTCGTAACAGAGGGATACAATTCACTTTTCGACCGCGAGGGGGTCGCCTGCGCGGGTTTCGCGCCCGGCGAGTTCGGCGAGTGGGTGAACTCGGCCGCCGACGCCGATCTGCGCTCGGTCCGCGCCTTCCTCATCGGCGACTGCCGCGAAGGCTCGATCTCTCCACGCCAGATCCGCGACCGCACCGGAGCTCCTGTCATTGCTCTCAGTGAACAGCATTCGCTGGAAAACACGCTGCGGTTGTTCGAGAGCGGCGTTGACGACGTCGTCCGCAAGCCCGTCCACATCAGAGAGATCCTGGCCCGCATCACCGCCATTCGCCGCCGCGCCCAGGAGGACGTCGCCTACACCGAGATCGGCGCCATGCGCATCTTCATGGACGGCCGCGATCCCGAGATCGACGGCCAGCCGCTGCCCTTGCCGCGCCGTGAACGCCGCATCCTCGAATATCTGGCGAGCAACCGCGGCCGCCGGGTTACCAAGACCCAGGTGTTCAACGCCATCTACGGCATCTTCGACGAAGAGGTCGAGGAGAACGTGGTCGAAAGCCACATCAGCAAACTGCGCAAGAAGCTGCGCGAGAAGCTGGGCACCGACCCGATCGATTCCAAACGCTTCCTCGGCTACCGGCTGGTGTTCTGATGCCGTATCGCGCCAGCTTCGCGCAAGACAAGGCGCGTAGCCTCGCCGCCAGTGGCATGGATATTGCGGAGACATCTCGATGAGCCTCTACGGAATGATGCGGACCGGCGTTTCCGGCATGAACGCACAGGCCAACCGCCTGTCGACGACAGCCGACAACATCGCCAATTCCGATACCACCGGTTACAAGCGATCCTCCGCCGAATTTTCGACTCTGATCATGCCGTCGACGGGTGGCGCCTACAATTCCGGCGGCGTCACCACGACAATCCGGCAGGCGGTCAGCGATCCGGGCGTGCTCCAATACACCACCTCCGTCTCCGACCTTGCCGTCAGCGGCGATGGCTTCTTTGTCGTCCAGGATCCCAGCGGTACGCCCTATCTGACCCGCGCCGGCGCCTTCGTTCCCGACGCGCAGGGCCGCCTGGTCAACGCGGCCGGCTTCCAGCTGATGGCCTACAGCTACGCCAACGGCACGCCGGCTGCGACAGTGAACGGCTTCGAAGGTCTGGAGCCGGTTGTCATCTCAGACCAGGGATTGACCGCGACTCCGAGCACCGCGGGTAGCTTCAGCGGCAATCTGCCTGCAGGTGCGACAGCGGTCGCCACTGCCAACCTGCCCGGCGCCAACGCGGCCACCGCACAGTACACCTCGAAATCGTCGATGGTCGCCTATGACAACCTCGGCAACAAGAAGCTGCTCGACGTCTATTTCACCAACACGGGTACCGGCACTTGGCAGGTGGCGGTTTTCGACCAGTCGAAGGCGACGGCTGGAACATCGTTCCCCTACACCGGCGGCGCACTCGGCACAGCCAACCTGACCTTCGACACCACGACCGGCAAACTCACCGGCACGCCCACCAGCGTTTCATTCACCGTGCCGGGCGGCGCGAGCCTCAATCTCGATTTGTCGACGCTGACCCAACTCGGGACCGGCTTCACCGTTTCCGACGCCCAGGTCAACGGCAACGCGCCGAGCACCATCGACAAGGTCCAGATCAGCAAGGACGGCACCATCTACGCCCAGTACAAGGACGGCACCTCCAAGCCGCTCTACAAGATACCGCTTGCCGACGTTCAGAGCCCGGACCAGCTCAAGGCCCTTCCCGGCAACGTCTATGCCCAGGGCACTGATTCCGGTGCGGTCCGTGTCGGCTTCGCCAACGAAGGCAAGGCCGGTTCCATCATCTCCGGCGCGCTCGAAAACTCCAATGTCGATATCGCCGAGGAACTCACCGACATGATCGCGGCGCAGCGCAGCTACACCGCCAATTCGAAAGTCTTCCAGACCGGTTCCGACCTGATGGACGTCCTTGTCAACCTGAAGAGATAAACCGGGCGTCGCCCGTGAAAGACCAGCATGTCGCTATCCTCCGCATTGAGTATCGCCCAATCGGCGCTTATGAATACCGCGCGGCAGACCAGCGTTGTCTCGCGCAACATCGCCGACGCTTCCAATCCGGATTACACGCGCCGCATCTCCGTCATCACCAGCACGGCGCCCGGCGCTCGTTTCGTTGACGTCCAGCGTGCGGCCAACGACCTGCTGTTCCGCCAGAACCTCGGTGCCCTGTCGGCGTACAGCGGTCAGAACGCGCTCTACAGCGGCATGGATCAGCTGGACGTTTCGGTCAACGGTGTCGACAACGCGTCATCGCCCTCGACGGCGATCGCCAATCTGCAGCAGGCGCTGCAGCTCTACGCCACATCGCCGTCCAACCAGAATCTCGGCTCGAGCGTCATCGATGCGGCCAAGCAGGTCGTGCGCTCCCTGAATGAAGGCTCCAAGGCCATTCAGGATTTTCGAACCCAGACGGACGGCCAGATCGACACGGCGGTCAAGGACCTTAACTCGCTGCTTGGCCAGTTCGAGGACGCCAACCAGGCAGTCATGTCCGGAACCCGTTCCGGCACCGATGTTTCCGACGCTCTCGACCAGCGCGACGCGCTGCTGAAGAAGATCTCGAACTATGTTCCGATCTCGACCTTCACGCGCGGCGACAACGATATGGTCATCACCACGGGCGACGGCACGACGCTGTTCGAGACGATACCGCGCACGGTGAGCTTCACGCCGGCGGCCGGCTATGCCGCCGGGGCCGCCGGCAACACCGTCTATATCGACAACGTGCCGATTTCGGCGGGAACCGGTGGCAACACAACCGCCAGCGGCACGCTTGCCGGTCTGCTGCAATTGCGCGACGGCGTCGCCTCGACCATGCAGAGCCAGCTCGACGAAACCGCGCGCGGCTTGATCATCGCCTTTGCCGAGACCGCCCCGTCGATGCCCAACGCCGCCGGCCTGTTCACCTGGTCTGGCGCGCCGGCGGTGCCGGCCGCGGGCACGCTCGTCAACGGTCTTGCCGGCACGATCGGCATCAATGCCGCGATGGATCCAACCGTCGGCGGCAACCCGACATTGCTGCGCGATGGCGGCGCCAACGGTGTGGCCTATGTCGCGAACACCACGGGCGGCGCCTCCTATTCCAACCTCCTGATCGCTTATGGCGACCGACTCGACAACCCGATGACGTTCGATTCCGCGGCGGGTATTTCGGCGACGTCCAGCGTTTCCGACTACGCCGCCAATTCGATCGGCTGGCTCCAAAGCGTGCGCCAGCAGGCTTCGACCGCCGCCGACGCCAAGGAGGCATTGGCACAGCGCAGCGCCGACGCGCTGTCCAACGCGACCGGAGTCAATATCGACCAGGAAATGTCGCTGATGCTCGATCTCGAACACACTTACCAGGCATCGGCCCGGATGATGAAGACAGTCGACGACATGATGACGGCGCTGTTGAGCGCGGTGGGATAAAGCCATGACTTCCGTCTCTTCTGCTGCCCTTTCGAACGCCGCGCGCTATCAGCAGATGCGCATGCAGGCCGATCTTGTCAAAGCCACGAAAGAGTCCTCGACCGGCAGGATCGCCGATGTTGGACTTGCGCTGGGTGGACGCACCGCCCAGTCCGTCACCTTTTCGCGCGATCTCGACCGGCTCAACGTCATTGTCGATTCGAACGGACTGGTCGCGGCCCGGCTTTCATCGACCCAGACCTCGCTCGGCCAGCTCTCAAGCGTCGCGCAGACCTTCCTGTCCAGCCTGACCACGGCATCGTCGGGCGACAACTCCGACAGCCTGACCCGGTCGACCGGCCAGACGACGATCCAGCAGCTTGCCTCGATCCTCAACACCAGCGTCAACGGCGAATACCTGTTTGCTGGCACCAACACCGACGTCAAGCCGATCAACGCTTTCACCGCGCCCGGCTCACCCGCCAAAGCCGCCTTCGACGCCTCTTTCGTCGCCAATTTCGGCTTCCCGCCCAATGACCCGCTCGCCGCCAACATCACCGCCGCCCAGATGGACGACTTCATCACCAACGACGTCGAGCCGCAGTTCCTCGGCTCTGGTTGGCAGGCCAACATGTCGAATGCCACCGACCAGCAGATCGTCAGCCGCATCGCGCTCAACGAAACCACCGAGACCTCGACCGGCGCCAACAGCGATGGCATCAAGAAGCTTGCCATGGCCGCTGCCATGGTCAGCAGCCTGATGTCCACAAACATCAGCCAGGCTGCGAAAGATACGATCGTTAGCCGCTCGCAGATCTTGGTAGGCGAGGCGCTGAGCGGCATCGCCCAGGTCCAGTCGGAAACCGGCATCGTCCAGAAGCGTGTCTCGGACGCCAGCGACCGCATGAAGACGCAGGTCGACCTGTTCGAACGGCACATTCTCGATCTCGAAGCCGTCGACCCGGCGGAAGCCGCGACCCGCGTCGCCGATCTGACGCAGCATATCGAGACGTCCTTTGCTCTGACAGCGCGCCTGCAGCAGCTCAGCCTGTTGAATTACCTGACCTGACAACTCCAGCGGAACGGTAGAGCCAACGATGTACCAATTCTCCTACGCCGACGTTCAAAGCACCTCCGTCTCGGACGCCAAGGACCGTGAGCGTGAGCTTTTGACCCGCTCGATCGACATGCTGTCGGCGGCGGCCGCCGCCGGCCAGGATTCGAAGGAGGCGGTGGAGGCACTGCATTTCACCAACCGTGTCTGGACGACCTTCGTCGAGGATCTCGGCTCCAGCGACAATGCGCTTCCCAAGGAATTGCGCGCCAACCTGATTTCCATCGGTCTGTGGCTGCTGCGCGAGGCGGAAGATATTCGCCAGGGTCGCACCGACAATTTCGAAGGGCTGATCGAAGTGTCCCAGATCATCCGCGACGGCATTCAATGACCAACACGCTGAAGATCTCGTTGAAGCCGAACGAGAAGATCTACATCAACGGCGCCGTCATCCGCGTCGACCGCAAGGTTACCGTCGAACTGATGAACGATGTGCAGTTTCTGCTCGAGAGCCATGTGATCCAGGCCGAAGAGGCCTCGACACCGCTCAGGCAGTTGTACTTCATCCTGCAGGTCATGCTGATGAACCCCGCCGGCGCGGACGAAGCGCGCGAGATGTTCCGCCGCTCCCTGCCCCTATTCCTGGCCAGCTTCGAGGACGCCGAGATCTGTGGCACGCTGAAGCAGATCGACCGCATGGTCGGCGAGGACCATATCTACGAGGCATTGAAGGCGATCCGTTCGCTTTATACTCTCGAACGCCGCGCGCTTGGCGGCAATGACGATGTACCGGGCGCGTCGCGCCCGCTTGCCGTGGGAGCACGCTACTAATGACCGTGGACATGACGACGACGATACCGGTCGGCTCCAATTCGACCACCACGTCGACCTCGAAGACAGCGGTCGACTACCAGTCCTTCCTGAAGCTTCTGATCGCCGAGATGAAGAACCAGGATCCGACCAAGCCGATGGATTCGACGCAATACGTCGCCCAGCTCGCCACCTTCTCGCAGGTCGAGCAGTCGGTTCAGACAAACACCAAGCTCGAGCAGATCATGCAGTCCTCCGCACTGTCGCAGGCCGACGCCATCATCGGCCGCACGATCACCTCGGCCGACGGCAAGACCACCGGAACGGTGGCTTCGGTGACGCTCGCCAGCAACGGACTTATCGCTGTGCTGCAGGATGGCACCCAGGTTCCCGTCGGCGCAGGCGTGTCGATCAAGCCGGCAAGCTAGGCCAACCGCCACATGAACGAGGCCGACGCACTCGACATCGTCCAGTATGCGGTGTGGACGGTGCTGACCGCGTCCGCTCCGGTCGTGCTGGTCGCCATGGCGGTCGGCATCGGCATCGCCCTCATTCAGGCGCTGACGCAGGTCCAGGAGATCACCTTGACCTTCGTCCCGAAGATCGTCGCCATCATGCTTGTGGTGGCGCTGACCGGCCCGTTCATCGGCGGCCAGATATCGGCCTTCACCAACGTCATCTTCGAGCGCATCCAGAACGGGTTCTGAGCCTGGAAGTATCCGTTTTGATCAAGGGGTTTTAGGGACCCATTCTTGCTGCGCTTTGAGGAGAGCGTTTGCCAGGGGCGGCATGGAGCTTTTCCTTCGCTTGCATGCCGGCGGCCAGACCGCGGGCCACCTACCGAGATGCTGCATGCCGCGAGGCACGTTGAGATAAGGCATCCGGCAAGCCAGTGGAAGCGTGGCCCTTTGCTATCCCCTTGTTGGACCATGATCTTCCGCGCAAGACATTCGCCCTTTGCGGCGCGATGCCATAGTTTCGGCAAACCATCCGGGGAAACGATCAGCGCAAGGATCAGCACGCCGTGGCAGGAACCCATTCATGATTGACGAAAACCCGGAAAGCGAAGGCGTCTCGGCGCTGGCGCCCTTCCGGCATGGCATCTTCCGCGGCGTATGGGCCGCGAGTCTCGTCTCGAATTTCGGAGGCCTGATCCAGGGCGTCGGCGCGGCCTGGATGATGACAACGATCGCCACCTCGCCCTATCAGGTCGCGCTGGTCCAGGCCTCCACCACCTTGCCGATCATGCTGTTCGCGCTCGTCGCCGGCGCCATCGCAGACAGCTTCGACCGGCGCAAGGTGATGCTGGTCGCCCAGACCTTCATGCTGTTCGTCTCGGTGCTTCTGACCGTATTCACCTACTACAATTTGCTCACGCCCTGGACGCTGCTGGCCTTCACCTTCCTGATCGACAGCGGCACGGCGCTTAACAGCCCCTCCTGGCAGGCTTCCGTTGGCGACATGGTTCCGCGCAACAAGGTGCCTGCGGCTGTCGCGCTGAATTCCATGGGCTTCAATCTAACGCGCAGCGTCGGCCCGGCGATCGGCGGCATCATCGTCGCCGCCGCTGGTGCCGCGGCCGCCTTTGCGGCGAATGCGGTGAGCTATATCGGCCTCATCGTCGTGATGGCACGCTGGAAGCCCGATGTCCCGGTATCGACCTTGCCGCGCGAGTCGCTGGGCGCGGCCATGGGCGCCGGCCTGCGCTATGTCGCCATGTCGCCCAACATCGGCAAGGTGCTGGTCAGGGGCGCGGCCTTCGGCTTCAGCGCCGGCGCTGTCCTGGCGCTCCTGCCGCTTGTGGCGCGCGACGTCGTCAAGGGCGACGCCTTGACCTACGGCATCATGCTCGGGGCCTTCGGCATCGGCGCGGTCGGCGGCGCGCTGATCAGCGTGCGGCTGCGGCAATTGCTCTCCAGCGAGACGATGGTGCGCTGCGCCTTCGCCGGCTTCGCGGTTTGCGCCTTCAATGCGGCGATCAGCCAGCATGCCTGGCAGACATCGCTTGGCCTGCTGGTCGGCGGTGCCTGCTGGGTGATCGCGCTCTCGCATTTCAACGTCACGGTGCAAATGGCGACGCCGCGCTGGGTGGTCGGCCGGGTCTTGTCGGTCTACCAGACCGCGACCTTCGGCGGCATCGCGCTCGGCAGCTGGATCTGGGGCGTCGTCGCCGATGCGCATGGCGCCGAAACGGCGCTGATCGCGGCCGCCATCGCCATGCTGGCCGGCGGCGCCATCGGCCTCGTACTGCCGCTGCCGCAGCAGCAGGTGCTGAACCTCGACCCGCTCAACCGCTTCAAGGAGCCGCATCTGGCGCTCGACCTGAAGCCGCGCAGCGGTCCCATCGCCATCATGATCGAATATGTGATCCGGCACGAGGACGAGGCGGAATTCCTCGCCACCATGGCCGAACGCGGACGCATCCGCCGCCGCGACGGCGCCCGCAACTGGACGCTGGCGCGCGATCTCGAAAATCCCACGATATGGATCGAGCACTATCACACGCCGACCTGGCTCGAATATGTCAGGCACAATAGCCGCATCACCCATGCCGACGCCATGGTCGGCGAACGCCTGCGGGCGCTGCACAGCGGCGACGAGCCGCCGCGCGTGCGTCGTGTGATCGAGCGTCCGACGACCGCCGGCACGACGCTCGTGATGGCCAAGGGACCGATCGAGCATTGACGGCGGTCGCGGACCGCAGCTTTATCCTTCGCCCGACAAATCCCGGCGTGCCTTTTCGAGTTCCTCGGCGTAGCGCCGCATCAAGTGGCCCTCGGTCAGCAGCCCGAGCACGATGTGATCGGCGAAGTCCTCGACAACGGCCAACTCCTCGGCGCCGGCACGCTGGAACGTCTCGGCGGCGGCCTGTACGTTCATGCTGGGCACCAGGACGGCATCCTTGTACTGGGCAAGATCGCGCACCGGCACCTCGCCGCCGGCTTGATCGCTGTGCAGTTCGGCCACGATCAGCACGCCGACATACTGATCGCCCGGATCGACGGCGATAACGCGCTGGGCCGAGCCGAGCGGGATGTCCTTGCGGAAGTCGGCCAGCGTCGTCGAGGCATCGATCGTCCTGATGTCCTTGCGCATCATCGAGCCGACGGTGAGGCTGCGCATCCAGCCGACGTCGTGGGCGCTGCGGATCGTCTCGCCGCGCAGATGAAAGCGCCAGGTCGAGAACGAATAGCCGAAGGTCTCGCGCACCAGGATCGCCGCCATGATCGAGGCGGCCAGCACCACGCCGGTGAGTGTCAGGTCGCGTGTCGATTCCAGCGCCAGGAAGGTCATCGTCAGCGGACCGCCGACGACACCGACGGCCAGCGACGTCATGCCGACGACCGCCGCCACGGAAGGGTCGATACCGGTCGCTGGCGAGATCAGCGCCATCACGCCGGCGAACGCCTTGCCGAGCAGCGCACCGAGAAACAGCGAAGCGAAGAACAAGCCACCGCGAAAACCGGAGCCGAGCGAGACGGCTGATGCCGCGAGCTTCAGCACGAAGACGCTGGCGACAACGGCCAGACCGTAATTCATGGCGAATTCGCGATGCAGCGCGCCATGGCCACTGGACAGGACCTGCGGCGTGATCAGCCCCAGCAGGCCGACAATGACGCCGCCGATGACGGGGCGCAGCGAGGCATCGATGGACAGCCTGTTGAAGCCGCGTTCGATCAGCGTCACCAGTTGCATGATGGCGATCGAGGCCGCACCCCCGAGCAGTCCAAGCAACAAGAACGGCACATACTGGCTGGGGGAGAGTGCCGGCAGGCCGGCAAGTTCCAGCGGAAACGGCACGCCGCCGAACATTTCCGCCGTCAGCGAAGCCGAGATCGCGGCGGTCATGACCGGCGCGACATTGGCGACCGAATAGATGCCGATGACCAGTTCGAAGCCGTAGAACGCCCCCGTCAGCGGCGCGTCGAAGGCGGCGGCGATGGCGCCGGCGGCACCGCAGCCGACCAGGATGCGGACATCGTTGCGGCGCAGCCTGAACATCCGCGCCAGCCGCGACGCCACACCGGAGCCGACCTGCGTATAGCCCGCCTCCAGGCCGACCGAAGCGCCGAAGCCGCTGGAGATCATCGTCTGGCCGACGATGATGAAGGTGTCGGTCAGCGACATGCGCCCGCCATAGAGCGCGTTGGCCTCGATCGGATCGACCGGCGTGCGGAATTTCCGCTTTCTCAGCCAGATCACGCTCAGTCCGAGCAGGACGCCGCCGACTGCCGGGATCAGCGCCTGCACCGGATTGGCGAGCGAGAACATGCCGGAAAGCCGGCCACCCGGTTGGACGCCAAACAGCAGCCCATGCATGTCCTGCACGATCTGGCTCATCGCGGTAACCAAAATGCCCGCCATGACGCCGATGATGCCGGCCAGGATGACCACCGCGATGCCGCGCGCCTCGAGCAGCGGGATCGACCTCAAAAGCACCGCGCGCAGCCGGCGGGCGTAGACTTGCGGTTGGTTTCTGGAAAGCACCGGGGCGGCTCGCCGATATCGGAAAAGGCAACGGAAAGCCGCTGATACGCCCGCCGACACCGCATGGCAACCACAATGGCGACATGGAAGGCGCCGTTGTGGCCAAGAGGCCGCTCATTGCGTGAAGCGCTCAGGTCGGCATCGACTCGCCAGCCTCATAGAGCAAGAGATTGCGCTCGCCGATGCCCAGCGCCGGCCAGCTCGAGCGCCACTCAGCGATATGCGGCGAACGGAAATGCGCATCGAGGGCAAGCCTGTCGCGCCACACCTCGGTGACGCGCATCAGCCCGACATCGAGCACGTCGCGTGCATAGGAATATTCGAGGCAGCCATCCTCGGCGCGGCTGCCCGAGATCATGCGCTCCATCGCAGCCTTTGCCTCCTCGAACTTGTGGGGCGGCAGGCGGATCGTGCCGATGATCAGGAGCATGGGTCTTCCTTTTTCGAGACGTCGGAGCGAGCCACTCTCCCACCCTCGCGCAAGCTTGGCCAGCTACCCTCGCCGGGTTGTCGCATGCGCGGCAGCACATGGTTCGAGGACTTCAATGGCGATCACCGAAAGCATCCAGCCCGGCGCGGTGGCCAAGAATGGCCGCGACATCTTTTTCGCGCTCGGCATCGTCGTCATCCTGGCCGTGCTGTTCCTGCCGATCCCGGCCTTTCTCATCGACATCGGCCTCGCCTTCTCGATCGCGCTTTCGGTGCTGATCCTGATGGTGGCGCTGTGGATCCAGCGGCCGCTCGATTTCTCCTCGTTTCCGACCGTGCTGCTCATCGCCACAATGCTCAGGCTGTCGCTCAACATCGCTACCACGCGCATGATCCTGTCGCACGGCAATGAGGGCACGCACGCCGCCGGCTACGTCATCGCCGGCTTCTCCAAGCTGGTGATGGCGAGCGACTTCGTCATCGGCCTGATCGTCTTCATGATCCTGATCGTGGTGAACTTCATCGTCATCACCAAGGGCGCCACCCGTATCGCCGAAGTCGGCGCCCGCTTCACGCTGGACGCCATCCCCGGCAAGCAGATGTCGATCGACGCCGACCTTTCCGCCGGCATGATCGACGACAAGACCGCGCAGTTGCGGCGACGTGAACTGGAGGAGGAGTCCTCCTTCTTCGGCTCGATGGACGGCGCCTCGAAATTCGTCCGAGGCGACGCCATCGCCGGCCTCATCATCACCGCCATCAACATCGTCGGCGGCATCGCCATCGGCTACATCAGGCACGGCATGGGCATGGGCCAGGCCGCCGACGTGTTCATCAAGCTGTCGGTCGGCGACGGCCTCGTCACCCAGATCCCGGCGCTCATCGTCTCGCTCGCCGCCGGCCTGCTCGTCTCCAAGGGCGGCACCCGCGGCTCGACCAACCAGGCCGTGTTCGGCCAGCTCGGCGCCCATCCGCGCGCCCTCTATGTCGCGGCGGCGCTGCTGGTGCTGCTCGGCCTGATGCCCGGCCTGCCGCTTTTCCCGTTCTTCGCGCTGGCCGGCGGCATGGCCGGCCTTGGCTACATCATCCCGATGCGCGCCAACCGCGTCCTCGCCGAGGCCGAGGCGCTGAAGGACAAGGAAAAGGCAAGCAAGGTCGAGGAGGAGAAGAACTCCGTCAAGGCCTCGCTCGCCACCGCCGAGATCGAGCTTCTCATCGGCAAGCAGCTTTCGACCCGTCTCCTGGTATCGCACCAGGAGCTGGTCTTCCGCATGTCCAAGATGCGCAAGAAATTCGCGCAGCAATACGGCTTCGTCGTGCCGGAAGTGCGCGTCGCCGACGATTTCGCCATTCCGCCGAAGAGCTACCAGATCAAGGTGCACGGCACCGTGGTCGCCGAATACCAGATGCGGGTCGGCGAGGTCATGGTGCTGCTCGGCAATCGCGACGTGCCCGAGATACCGGGCGAGGAGATCCGCGAGCCGGCCTTCGGCATGCGCGCCTATTCCGTCATGGAAACCTTCGCCGAGGATTTGAAGCGCGAGAACTACACCTTCGCCGACAACATGTCGGTGCTGCTCACCCATCTCTCGGAAGTCATCCGCAACAACCTGCCGCAGCTTCTGTCCTACAAGGACATGAAAGCGCTGTTGGAGCGTCAGGACCAGGAATACCGCAAGCTCGCCGACGAGATCTGCACCACGCACATCTCCTATCCCGGCCTGCAAGCGGTGCTGAAGCTGCTTCTGGCCGAGCGCGTCTCGATCCGCAATTTGCACCTGATCATCGAGGCAATCGCCGAGATCGCGCCGCATGTGCGCCGCACCGAGCAGATCGTCGAACATGTCCGCATCCGCATGGCGCAACAGATCTGCGGCGACCTCTCCGAGGGCGGCGTGCTCAAGGTGCTGCGCCTCGGCAACCGCTGGGACCTCGCCTTCCACCAGAGCCTCAAGCGCGATGCCAAGGGCGAGGTGCGCGAGTTCGACATCGATCCGCGCCAGCTCGAGGAATTCGGCCAGGACGCCACCAAGGCGATCAAGAAATTCCTCGAAGCCGGCGAGCGCTTCGTCCTCGTCACCGCGCCCGACGCACGCCCCTATGTGCGCATGATCATCGAGCGCCTGTTCACCACGCTGCCGGTGCTCTCCCACGTCGAAATCGCCAAGGGCGTGGAGATCAGGGTGCTCGGGACCATATCGTGAGTGTTCTCTCGCAGAGCGTCGTCATCGCGGCGTTCCTCGCCTTCTGCCGCATCGGCGCCTGCTTCATGCTGATGCCGGGCCTGTCCAGCGCCCGCGTGCCGGTCCAGGTCAGGCTGTTCGTGGCGGTCGCCGCCACCGGCGGCCTGCTCGCCTTCCTGTGGGACAAGATCTTTCCCTTCGTCGATGCGCGCCCGCAGATCCTGGTGCCGATGATCATCTCGGAACTTCTGGTCGGCGGGCTGATCGGCGCCATGACCAGGCTTTACATGGAAGCCCTGCGTTTCATGGGCTCGGCCATCGCCATGCTGATCGGCTATGGCGGCTCCGGCGGACCGGCGATCGAGGAGCCCGAGCCGCAGGCAGCCCTTGCCGCCATCATCTCGTTCTCGGCGCTGCTGATGCTGTTCGTCTTCGATTTCGACCACGAAATCATACGCGCCCTGGTGACGTCCTACACGGTCGCGCCGGTCAACATCTTCTTCAACCCGCAGGCAGCCCTCGTCGATGTCGCCGACACCGTGTCGGACACGTTCTTCCTGGTCATCCGCCTTGGCAGTCCGTTTGTCGCCTACGCCCTTCTCGTCAACCTGACGATCGGCTTCGTCAACAAGCTGACCCCGCAGATCCCGATCTACTTCATCTCGCAGCCCTTCGTCATCGCCGGCGGCATGATCATCTTCTATTTCGCCATCGGCACCATGCTGTCGCTGTTTGTCGACGGCTTCGTCGACCTGACGCTGGCGAGGTGACATGAGTACGCGCAAGGACCGCCTGCGAAAACTGGTCAAGGTGCAGGAACAGCTGAAGGCGCTGCACGAGACCCGCCACGCCACCTTCCTGGCCGCGGCAAACGCGGCTGAGGCCGAGGCCAGGGAGTTGATCGGCCATTTCGACCAGGACAATTCCCTCTCCAGCCTGTTCCCCGATCTCTACCACCGCCGCATCGCTCAGGCCGTCGTGCGCCAGGAAGAAAGCCTGGAAAGCGCCAGGCAAGAGGCCGGCCTGATTGCCACGGCAAACGCGCGCACCAACATGGTCGAACGCGCCTACAAGGACGTGCGCAACCGCGACGAGCGCGAACGCTCCGACCGTGAACGGCTGGATTTGATCGCGCAGAAGCGAAGTGAGGAGTAGCCGAGGGAATTCTGTCTAAGACCTGCAAGCTGACGCTGGCAATGACCATGCTAGAGATTGCTGCTGCGCCATCTCCCGGCGCACCACCTAGCCTTCACAGCGGTCGGTCGACGTTCATGCTTACTTCAGTGACCAGCTTGCGGCGAAGAGCCATGACGTAGTCGTCCGGCCCCTTCGGCGTTATGACGAAGGCTTGGGAACCGCCAATGACCGATTTGGCAAAATAGGATGCCAACGTATTGTCGGGGCTCTCATCTTCCATCGGGATGGCGATCGCGTTGATCGTGTATCCCTTGGCAATGGCGTTCAGCCTGCTCGGCTGAACAGGAAGTCCATCGTTGTTCTCGCCATTGGAAGAGATGTCGATTACTTTCCTGGCCGCCTTTCCAGGAAACTGGTCGAGCAGAAGACTGCCGATGTCGATGGCTGAGGAAACGGATGTTCCTCTGCGTCCTCTGCGGGTGATTCCGGTATCGCCATGCTTGCTGATCACCGATGCTGCCGCTCTGGCGTCTTCCAGCCCGCAGATGTTTGTCCACGGAAGCACAGTGCGTGCGTGTCCGGGACTCGACCATTCAAAGTAAGCCACGCTGATGCAGCCAACGTAGTTCCGCGTGATGGCCGCGATGATCTCTGGCGACGTGAGCGCGGCGGCATGACCCTCGCGCTGCAGATCGGCAATCTTCGGATCGATCGAGGATGAGAAATCGACCGCGAATACAATGGCGACATCGACATCGGCGGCATGTGCCTGCGGTCCCCAAAACATCGAAGCGGCAAGTGCTCCCGCCAATCCAAAGTACGAGTTAACCCGCTTTGCCGGCCACCTGACCGATCGCTTCGCCGGCTTCGGAATGCCCTTCCCTCTCATCCGCGGCTGCTCGTGAAAGGAGCCTGTCACAGACAAGCCAGTTACGTCCTGATGCACAGTTGGGCACATGTCATTCTCCATCGAGCAGCCGTTTCAAAGCGGACATTTTCAGCATGTGGAAATTTGGCGAGGGATCCCCACGCCGAACAGCAGCAGATCGGCCCTGGTCCACAGAGCGTAACAACCAAGCAAGGTCAGCGGCATGGCGAGTACCGCGAAGGATCCGCCCGACCAGACCTCCTGCAAGGCCCAGCCCAGGGCGACGGCCGCCGCCAAAATCGCGGGCAACCGGCTGGCAAGCACCGCGCTGCGGAATGGATCAGGCCAGGCGGCCGGCCACACCGGAACCTGAGTGCCCGGTGTGTGGAAGGTGCTGCCGAATTTGCCCAGGGCGTGCAGCAGGCCGGACGTCGCCGCAAGCAGAGGATCGCCGAGCAGCAACAGGGCGATGCCGAGCCCGATCGCGCCCAAGCCTGACAGGAAGTCGCCGAGACGGTTGAGGAATAGCAGCAGCAAATTGGCTTTTGTCCTGGACACTCGCCACCCCTCAAACCAAGTCTTCCGTTGACTTGCCCTCCCTAATTTAGGAAAGCCTAAGTTACTTGCCGTTACGGCAGCGTTTGAGCGCGGGGGCCAATGGCGGCGAAACGTTAGTTTCGAGTTAGGATTTCGTCAGGCTGGGATAGCGAATGCGAAGTGAGGACAGCGGCGCTGCAAATAGAATCTCACTCTTCGGCGGGTTCCGGATTGATAATGAAACGGCCGGTCCGCTTCGGCTGACCGGGAAACGGGGGCCAGCAATCATTGCTTACCTGGCCCAGAGCCCGGGCATGGCGGCGACGCGGGAGAGGCTGGCGGACCTGTTATGGGGCGACAGCGATAGCGAACATTCGCGCAATAGTCTTCGGCAAACCCTCAGCGTCTTGCGCCGGGATCTATCGCCCGCTCGAGTGGATCTTATCCACTCGAGCGGGGAGTCCATCAATCTCAGGCCTGAGATGGTTCGGGTCGACGTGCAGGAGTTCGAAGCGGGTCTCGCGGCCCGGTCCGCGCACGAACTCGAGACGGCTTTGGCGAGCTACACCGGCCCATTTCTCGACGGACTTTATTTGGGAAGCAGTGGGTTCGATGACTGGGTCGCATCGGAACGCGACAGGCTGCTCGGCCGCGCTCTTGTGTCTTTCGAGAAACTGGCTCGCCTTGTCGACTCTGAAACCGGGCTGGTCCTTGCCGATCGCCTTCTGGCCATGGAACCGACGCGGGAAGAATCTTATCAGCTCAAGATGGAATTATTCCTCGCACGTGGCCAACGCGACAGGGCGATCAAGACATACGAGACTTGCAGAAGCATGCTGAAGAAGGAGTTCGGTGTCGAGCCTGGCTCTGAGACGCGGGCGCTTTGGCAATCGCTGCTCCTTGCTGCCGACACGGCGTCAAATGTTCCGTCGGCAAGTGGTAATCCGACCGGCCAGCGCTCCGGGCGCCCGTCTATCAGCGTTGCCGACTTCACCAATCTGACCGGAAAGCAGGGCGATGATTTTTTCGCCAGGGGGCTCGTCCAGGACATCACCACGGCGCTCTCCGAGGTAGCCGACTATGTCGTGCTGTCCGCGCCTCCGTCCATGGAGAAGAAAGGCCCAGGCGAAGAAGACAAAACGCCGGGAATGCTCCGGGCGCAATATTTGCTCAGCGGCAGTGTCCAGAGATCCGGCAATGGGCTGAGGGTGAACATCCAGCTTGTCGATACCGCTGGCGGCCAGCATGTCTGGGCCCAGAAATTCGACGGCAACTCAGAGAACGCGCTCGAATTCCAGGACAGGATCGCGCAGGCCGTTGTTCTGGCCGTGATCCTCGAACTTCAACTGACCAACTGGAAAGTCCGCGACAAAAGCCCGCCTGGTCCCCCTGAAGTGCGCAGGTTGGTGAACGAGGCTCTCATGAAGTATTTTGAGATGACGCAGGACTCGCTGTTGGTCGGGATTGAGTTTGCCGAGAAGGCCCACTTGATAGGCCCCGACAACGCCCGTGCGAAGCGGACGCTCTCGATCGTGATCTCCATGGGCGTGGCGTTTGGCGCACTGCCTCGGGAGGAAGGCCTGATCGAGCGTGCGCTTCAGCTTGCGGAAGCCGCCGTGAGGGCGGTGCCGGACGATGAAATTGCCCGGTGTATCCTGTCGTTCGCACTCGAAAGTTCTGGCCGTATCGACGAGGCGGTCGTCGAGTGCCGCCATGCAATCAGCCTCAACCCGAACTATCCAAGCGGTCACGGCGATATTGCGATGCTGTTTGCCCTCCGCGGACAGGTCAGCGAAGCAGTCCGCGAGGCCAACGAGGCAATTCGGCTCGGGGCGCATGACGTCATCGACTACTGGCGTCACCACGGCTTGGTTGTGGCGCTGTTTGCCGGCGGAGACGATCAGCGGGCGCTCGAAGTCGCCCGCAGGGTGGTCAGGACAAAGCCGGGTTTCGTTCGAGGCGCCCTATATTGGGCTGCGGCCGCGTCGGCAACCGGAAACAACGAAGAGGCGTCCCGGGCCATCCACCATTGCCTCTCACAACTTCCACATCTCAACCTGGGCAATGTCTGTCCCGGCTTTGTGCCACGTTACGTGAAGGATCATCAGCACTCGAGATTTCTTGAAATGTTGTCGAGAGCCGGCCTTCCCAGTTCCTAGGGCAAGGGTGAGAAATCGCGGCCGGTCGGTGATCGGTTGGTCTCAAGCCAATTTCCGTCTGCCGCTCTCCAGTTTTTTCCAAGACGTTCAAATTTGAGCTTCCGTACTCACGCTTTGTCGAGAGTATCTCCTGTAATCACTTGAACCTCCTGCGCCGAAAGTTTTAGCCGTTCTGAATCGCCGGCGGCGACGATGACGATGAAATAGGAGAACGCAATGTCTCGCAATCACGTTGAACGTCTTGAAGAGTTTAGGGAAATCCTGATCGCGACTCGACGCGAAGGAGTCCGCAACGTGCACCATACTCGCGACGCGATGCGGGCAAGCGGCTTTCAGATCGGAGACAGCGACGGCTCCAGCTACGGAGCCGAGCTGAAGGCGCTCCAAGAGGAAATCGAGGCAGTCGATCGCGCCATCGAAGACGAGAAGCGGTTGGCCTTGGCCCTCGAGAGCTCGGCTCAATCCCGTCGACCGGCTAAACCGAGAATCGTGAAGGGTACATAGCATCAGGCGCGACCGTTGGCGCTCGTTGCGCCGATCGCCTGCGGGCTGGTGTCGGACTCGCCGCCGTGGTGTCACCTGTTGCGACGGAAAGTAACAGCCGAGATTGCCTTCTGCCGATGTGTCATCTCGCTCAGACCGCGACTAAACGACAAGTGAGATCACCAACGCCAGCAAGCCGATGCTGGTGAGCACGGCCCGCGCTACATGTGCATATTCCCAACGATCACGAAGTTCGGTCCAATCCGGCTGCGAACCGTCGCGCTTCCCGCCAGCCCCGAAGAAGGCTGCGCCAGGCGCGCCCACCGACGCGCCTTCCATCCAGTATTTGTTTACCGGGTGGATCGCGAGCCAATAGATCGCGACCGTTGCCAGCAAGGCAAAAAAAGCGAGCAGGACAGCCCAGAAGGCAGTGGTTCCAGCTGGGACCAGGAATAGCAGGAGACCGGTCACGACGACACTCAGCGGTTCGGCCGCGCCGCCGATCGTGAAGCCGGGATAATAGATGTGCTGCACGGTGCGATATGTGCGCTCGTCGAGGCGCATCTTGCCTGGAAGCTCCAGGGCGTGTGCGACCGATAGCGCCATGGGCAGCGCGGCGATCACGACAGCCACGACTTGCAGCAGGCTGTACATTCCTCGCCTCCGGGTTCGCCATCGACAATACTATGGGGCGAACGCCGATGGGCGCGCGATGTTCCATTGTAGCATCTGGATTTGAGGCCTTTTGGCGCCAGGCAACAGGCCGGCCTGATTGCCAGGCAAACGCGTGCACAAACATGGTCGAGCGCGCCTACAAGGACGTGCGCAACCGAGACGAATGCGAACGCTCAGACCGCGAACGGCTGGATTTGATCGCGCAGAAGCGAAGTCAGGAGTAGCCGCGGAATTCTGTGCCGTTGGGTGGCGAGGCAACCATCTACCCGTCCGCCACCCTCCAGGAACACTGATCGACGCCGTGGCTCAGCCAGCTTTGCTAAGGTGGAGTTCATCGGCAAGCACACGTTCGTTGGGATCGATCGGACCCAGGTTCTTGACGACCCGGAAGCGACCGCCCTGCGCCTGCGCGATGTACATGTTCATGCGAACATGGTGCTGGCCGGGGACCATTTCGGCCGGGCCACCCGGGCCCTCGCTGATGCGGGCGTGATCGAGTGCCCGGATGACCGCGCCCTGCTCGAGCGTGCCGGCTTCGTTCACTGCTGCTTCCCACATCTTGATTGCCCGGTAGTGGCCAGTGCAGCCGCTGCCTGCGGTCAACATGGCGCTGCCGGAGAATCGGTCCTGGTAGCGAAGCAGGAGCGCGCGGCCAAACGTATCCTCTAGCTCCTGATAGTAGTCGAGGCAGCTGTAGAGGCCTTCGATCTGTTCGGACGGCACGAGATTGAAGAAGTTCTCGTCGAAGTAGGTGCAGACGATCTTGCCGCCGCGTTTGCCGAAACCGGCCTTGTACAGCTCTTCGAAGAACGGTGTCAGGCCCGGCGGAACGATGGTATTGAAAATCACGTCGGTGCCGCTCGCCATGATCTGATGCACAGTCCGCCTGAAATCGATGGTGTCCAGCGGAAAATACTCCTCGCCGACGATCTCGCCTCCATTGGCACGCACCACCCGGCTCGCCGCCTTGTTCAGCAGATGGGGCCAGATGTAATCAGCCGACGGCAAATAAAACCGCTTCGCGCCGGTGCTGCTCATGAGCCACGGTATCAATGGCTCAACCTGCTGCGCGGGGACGGGTCCCGTGCAGAAGATCAGGGGATGGTTTTCCTGTCCCTCATACTGCTCGGTATAGATGTAGAGCGTCCTGCCCCGCGTAACCGCCTCGCTCTTGATGGCCTGTCGGGTTGAGCTGTAGATGCCGCCTACGACCAGGTCGACCTTGTCGACGTCGATCAGCTTCGCGGTCCTTGCCTTGGCGGCGCCGTCGATGGTTTCGCCATCCTCGACGACAAGCTCCAGCGGCCTGCCGAGCAAGCCGCCCCTTGCGTTGATATCGTCGACGAGCATGGTGGTGAGGTTCGCATTGGCGATGCCCATGAAAGACAACGGGCCGGTGAGTTCGGCGATAAGGCCGATCTTGATGGGTTTCGGATTCATTTGATCTCTCCAAATCTTGGGGGTTCGTCGGGCGCGCGCCGCCGCCGGGTGGCAGGCGGCGCTCAGCGAGGGGACCTCAGGCCTCGTAGTGGCCGAGCAGGAATGCTGCCTGCGGCTTGCCGACATGGCCGGCTTCCTGCAGGATCGCGGGCACCTCCGGATCCGACACGAAATTCTTCCAGCCCTCGGCGTCCCAGTCGAAGATCGCCCAGACGCGGTCTGGCTCGCTTGGGTCGCGGAAGACGGTCGCACCATTCGAGCCGTGCAGCCGGCGCTTGTCGGCGCCCTTGGTCGAAAAGATACGGATGAAGTGGTCGATATCAGCCACTTTGGTCGTTGCGAGAAGCATTGGATTTCCTCCTGTCGGTCGCGGCCACCATTGGTCCGTCGACAGGATCACGATGCGCGCCCCGGAGCGGGCGCACATGGGGTGGATTCCCTATGTCTGCGTCTCGCCTGGCCGGACAAGGCCATGCTCGACCGCATAGAGCGCTGCTGCCGCGCGGGTGGTCACGCCGATCTTGGCATAGACGCTCTGGATATGGTGGTCGGCGGTCTTGGGCGAGATATCCAGCTTGCGCGCCGCTTCCTTCGCCGTAAGGCCGGCGGCAATCAGGCGCAGCACCTCGATTTCGCGCGGCGTCATTCCAGCCAGCGGCCGGGGCGGCGTCCGGCGCGACGGTTGCCCGGCGAAGGACAGCACGGCCTCGGCAGCGTCAGGGCAGATGCAGCCCTCGCGAACGGCGGCGCGTAACTGGCTTGCCGCCGCATCACTGGACAGTGCCCGGCGGTGAGGGCGTTCCTCTCGCGACGTCTGGAATGCTTCGGCAGCGGCCAGGATCCTCGCCGCCGGGGACAGGTCGGAGGCGTGGACCTTGCGGTGATAGCCCGAGCCGTCCAGGCGTTCGTGATGGCGAAGCACGAGAGCAGCCATCGCTTCGCCCTCGCGACCGAACGAGGCCAGCGCCCGCTCGCCGTAATAGGCATGCAGCTGCGCCGCGTCGCGCTCACGGACAGACAGCGGGCCGTTACGCATCCAAGTCGCCACCGGCACCACGAGTTCGCCAATGTCGTGGATACAACCCGACCAGCGCAGCGCACGCAGGTCGGAGGCGGGAAGCTTCATTTGTCCCCCGGCTCCCTCGGCCAGTTGCGCCACCATCCGTGAATGGCCGTAGGTAAGCGGCATGCGCATGTCGATCATGTCGGCGATGGCAAGGAACGCCTCGTCGCAGCCTGCCTCGTCGAGCGTCACCGGCGGATCGGGCTCGAGCGCCAGTATCGTCTCACGGTCGACCGTTGCGCCGATCCCCTCCATCAGCGCCGGCGCGTTGGCTGACACGAGCCGGGCCAGATCCGCTTCGTATGGGCCATCCGCGCGACTGGCAATGGTTTCGGCCATTTCCTCGATGCCGACGGCTTCGCTGAGCGCGATGGCATCCTGCGCCAGCGTAATCAGGCGCACGGCTGGCAGGACATCCTCGCCGCTCAGTCCGCGCGGCAGGCCCTTGCCGTCCCAGCGTTCGTAAATCTGCCCGAGATTGTGCCGAATCTCCTCGGAAAGGCCGAGCCGTTGGCCGATCCGCTGCGCGACCTCGCAATGCGCGGTAAGCACCGGGCGCGCGACCGCGAGCGCCTGCGACATCGCGGCCTCGATCGCCCTGGCCTGCGCGTCAGGCTCGAGATCATAGTAGAACCGCTTGAAGGCCTGCACGAAGACCCTGCCCAGTTCCGCCCGATTGCCCATGTCAAGACCGACAAGATCCTGACGGAGCGCGATTTCGTCGCCGAAGGTGGCCGACAGAAGGTCGGTGTCGGCATTGCAGCCGACATAGCGCAGCATCGACTGGTGGTAGGCATTGCGCCGAACCTCATCGGGAACACCCCCAAGCGCGGCGATCCGCATTGCAAGCACACAAGATTTCAGCGCGAAGTCGCGAGAATGGCCAGTGGCGAGATCGGAAGCATAGGCCAGGACCATCATGAAGTCCGCGCGGCGTATCGAGACGTCTGTCATCGCACACCCCCCAGTAGGCTCTATGCTAGCCCCGTGGGCCGCCAATACCTAGGAGAAAATCCCAAGCTTGACGTATCGACCCCCTGTATTCCGCCTCCCCTCTCCCTCGCAAGCCTGCCACAAGCTTGTTGAGGCATGGTCTGGCCAAGGAAACCCGGCAAAAGGCGGACTTTCTTGGCAATTTCTCCACCCAGCGACATCGTTATGGATGTCGCCCGAGCCGCGGAGCCGGCAGACATCGAGGCTGCCCGCGCCGCGCTGACCAAGCGCGCCGGCGGTGCCGCCGGCGCGTTCTCGGTCGACGCCGCCGCGTCGGTCGATGCCGGCTCGATCCTGTCGCGCGCCACGGCTGACAAGGCCGCGGCGACAGCCGACCCGGCCAAGAAATTCAAGAAGTTCGAAGCGATGGTCTTGCAGACCTTCATCCAGAACATGCTGCCCAAGGACACCGAGGGCGTCTACGGCACGGGTCTTGCCGGCGACATGTGGAAATCGCAGCTTGCAGAGCGTGTCGCCGACGTCATGGCCGATCGCGGCGGCATCGGCATCGCCAAGTCGCTGCTCGCCGACCATTACATGGACGGCAAGCGCAAGGTGCCGATCGGCCCGGTTTCAAATGGACCGGAGAAGACCGAGATCGACCAGCAAAACCGTCTGTCCACTTCGCTCGTCCAGGAATTGCAGCGCAAGGCCGCAAGGTCGATGACCGGCGACGAGATAACCACAAAAACAGACATCAAGATCTAAACTGGGAAACGCCATGGCCGACAATACGGAATTCACCCCAAACCTGCCGGCGCGCACGACAGAATCGGAAACACCGATCCAGTTCGCACGGCCTGGAAACCTCGCCGCCATCATCGGCCGCATCGAGGAAGTGGTCGAGGAAGAGACCGCCGGCATCCGTAGCGACACCAGCTACGACCTCAAGGCGTCGAACGCCCGCAAGAGCCGCTATCTCTATGAACTGACCCGCGCCATGAAGGGCGGCAGCGAGGTCGAATTCCTCGAGCAGCACCGCGAAGGCCTGATCCGGCTGCGCCAGAAGCTGGCGAGGAACGAGGCGGCGATCCTGGCGCATCTCTCCGCCGTCAACGAGGTTGCCGGCCTGTTGCGGACCGCAATTCAGCGCGCCGAGACCGACGGCACCTACTCCGCCGTCGAATTCGGCAGGAAAGGTTAGGGCGCGATGACTTCGGGCTCGGGCTCTCGATGATCAAGGTCATTGCCATCGCGGTCTGGATCTGCGCCGCCACGCTCGGCGCGGTGTTCTATTCGTTCCAGGCAGCGGGTGAAAAAGGTGTCGGCGAAACCCCGAAGCCGATGCTGGGCGGGTTGGACTACGTCAAGACCGACATCATTTCGGTGCCGCTGATCCACAACGCCTCGATCGACGGCTACTTCCTGACCAAGCTCGTCTACACTGTCGAGCCGGAGCAGATAAAGAAGCTGTCGATCCCGGCCGACGCGCTGATCACCGATCAGGTCTACACCTACCTCTATTCCAATCCCCAGATCGACTTCACCAACAAGCAAACGATCGACCTCGATGCCTTTCGCGCCGCGATCCGCGACACCATCAACACCCGTGTCGGCGCGAACCTGGTGCATGAGGTCCTGATCGATCAGGTCAACTTCCTGTCGAAGGACGAAATCCGCGACAACTGGCTGCGCCGCAAGAAAAGCGAGACCGCAAGCGAGATGACCAAGGCGTTCAAGGACCATTGAGCTCCGCAAGGTGCTGCCCGTGCCGACGCCGGCATGTGCGGCGATAGGAACCAGCCCCTGCAAACCGCGTTGACGTAAACGTCAATCCGAAGCTATATGCGGCAGCGATCATGATCGCCAAAGATGCGGCACGGGCTTCCGCCGGACCGAAATGCCCTGCGCTACAGATACAACCAGACAAGCAGATGCAACCAGACAGGAGAACAGCGTGAGCGTTCAGGAGATTGCCGAGAAGATCAAGTCACGCGTGGCCAGCAGCGGGTTCGATCGTTCCGTGAAGTTCGACACCGGAAGCGACGGCGTCATCGTCATCGATGGTGCCACCGTCTCGAACACCGATGCCCCGACTGATTGCACCATCAAGCTCTCGCTCGACGACCTGGACTCGCTGATCGCGGGCGATCTGAACCCGACCATGGCGTTCATGACCGGCAAGATCAAAGTCGAAGGCGACATGACGGTCGCCATGGCGCTGAGCCAGTTGATCGGCTGAGTGCGCGGCCGCTTGAACGCGGCTCTTTGAGATCAGACAAACGCCGCCTTTCGGCGGCGTTTGTCTGAGGGGTTGGGTGCCTCAGGCCGCCAGCGTCGGCGCCTGCGCCTTCAGCTTGCGGCCGGCAGCCTTCAGCGTGCCCATGGCGCCGTCAAGCGCCCCGTCCACCAGTTCCAGTGCCAGCAGCCGATGCCGCTCATAAGGTCCGGGCATGGCGAGCGAACCGGTCCTGACGGCCGAGAACCCGAAGCGTCCGTAGTAGGGCGCATCGCCCACCAGAAGGATTGCCGCGTGGCCGAGGCGCGCCGCCTCGGCGATGGCGTGGCGCATCAGCGCCGAACCGATGCCGGCATTCTTGAGCGACGGGTCGACCGCAAGCGGGCCAAGCAGCAGGGCGGCAGCACCGCCCTCGCCCAGCCTGACATCCCACAGCCGCACCGTGCCGGCAACGCCGCCCGAGGCATCGCGGGCGACGAAGGCCAGGCCTTCCGAAGGCCGGCGGCCGCGCCGCAGCTTCTCCGACGATTTGGTCTTGCGCTTCGGCCCCATGGCACGATCGAGCAAGGCTTCGCGCGCCGCGACGTCGGCAACGGTTTCCGCGACCATCATGAAGGCCGGCGCATGAGCTACGAGTTCAACTGACATTTCCATTTCCGCAATCCCTGGCGAGCGGAGATCTGTTCCACAGGCGAGCCCGGGTGGGCGACATGCGCCCACCTGGGATGATCTGATCGGCTCTCTCAGCGCATTTTCGGGCGAAATCGTGTCCGGTTCGCCGTTCGAAAATGCGCCAAGGAAGCGCCGTCAGATCACGTAGGATCGGAGAGGCTCGAAGCCGTTGAACGCGACCGCCGAGTAGGTCGTCGTGTAGGCGCCGGTACCTTCAATCAGCACCTCGTCGCCGATGGTCAGCGACAAGGGCAGCGGATAGGGCGTCTTTTCGTACATCACGTCGGCCGAATCGCAAGTCGGGCCGGCGAGCACGCAAGGCGCAGTCTCCGTGCCGTCATGACGGGTGACGATCGGGTAGCGGATCGCCTCGTCCATCGTCTCGGCCAGGCCACCGAACTTGCCGATGTCGAGGAACACCCAGCGCACATTGTCGTTATCGGCCTTCTTCGAGATCAGCACGACTTCCGACTTGATGACGCCGGCATTGCCCACCATGCCGCGGCCCGGCTCGATGATGGTCTCCGGGATCGCGTTGCCGAAATGCTTGCGCAGCGCCGAGAAGATCGCCTGGCCATAGGCCTGGGCCGCTGGCACGTCGCGCAGGTAGCGCGTCGGGAAACCGCCACCCATGTTGACCATCTTCAAGACGATGCCTTCCTCGGCGAGCGTCGCGAAAACCGTCTTGGCGTCGCGCAACGCACGGTCCCAGGCGGTCAGGTCGGTCTGCTGCGAGCCGACATGGAACGACACGCCATAGGCGTCGAGGCCGAGGCCCTTGGCATGGCGCAGCACGTCGACGGCCATCGCCGGCACGCAGCCGAACTTGCGCGACAGCGGCCATTCGGCGCCCTCGCCGTCGGTCAGCACGCGGCAGAACACGCGCGCGCCTGGAGCGACGCGGGCGATCTTATCGACCTCCTCGACGCAATCGACCGCGAACAGGCGGATGCCGAGCTGATAGGCGCGTGCGATGTCACGCTCCTTCTTGATGGTGTTGCCGAAGGAGATGCGGTCCGCCGGCGCACCGGCGTCCATCGCCATCTCGACTTCGGCAACGGAAGCGGTGTCGAAGGACGAGCCCATCGCAGCAAGGAGACGCAGGATTTCCGGCGCCGGGTTTGCTTTCACCGCATAGTAGATCCTGGAATCGGGCAGCGCCTTCTCGAAAGCGCGGAAATTGTCGCGAACGACATCGAGGTCGACGACGAGGCAAGGGCCGGTCGGACGTCGGGTGGCGAGGAAGTCGAGGATGCGCTGAGTGGCCATCGGGATTCTCCATCACGCCTTTCGGCGCGCACAAGGGTGCGGACGCGGGCTTTCGGCCTCGCGAACACGCGGTGGACAAAGGCGGGACGGAAAATCATGGAACCAGCCGGTGGAGACCCCGGAACCATGAAACGCCGTCTCGCGGCGATGAACCTCAGCCTTGCCCGGCTTCGGTTCGCTTTGTCTGCCTTGGCTTGGATTGGGAGAACCCCGTTCCGCACTGCCGGCAATGATGGTGTGCCTCTTCAGTAACCCCGGTCTTTGGACAACCGGCAGAGAACCAGAAAGGCCCGCACCGTCGTTGCTTCAAGGTGTCCTCGGTCTGGCGGTTGGCCGCTAAACCGACTGGAGGGGTTAGCTCCAGTTACCTTACCGATTTCCCTCGCCATTCGAGGATCGGCGGACACCCACAGGCACGTGCGACTTTGGGCAAGGGCGATATAAGAGCGAAGAGTTTCACAATCAATAAAAATCGTATCCAAGGTTGTAAAATTTCTGGCGTCGAACAATGTTGGCTCAACCGTATCCGGATAGCGAACGATGACAGGCACGCGTGGCCCTCTCAATGCCTTTCTCGATCTTCGCCAGATGCCGGTGGCGCATGCCGCGCTTGGCCCGCTGGCCGGCCTGCGGCTGGCCGTAAAGGACATCTACGACGTTGCCGGCTATCGCAGCGGCTGTGGCAATCCCAGGAAATTCGCCGATAGCCCTGCCGCCTCGCGCACGGCGCCGGCGGTGCAGATGATTCTCGATGCCGGCGCGCGCTTCGTCGGCAAGACGCAGACCGACGAGCTTGCCTTCGCGCTGTTCGGCCAGAACGCGCATTTTTCGTTTCCGGTGAACCCGGCCGCGCCCGACCGCGTCACCGGCGGCTCGTCATCGGGATCGGCGGCGGCGGTGGCGGGGAAGCTCGCCGACATCGCCACGGGGTCCGACACCGGCGGGTCGATCCGCGCGCCGGCGAGCTTTTGCGGGCTGATCGGGCTGCGCACCACGCATGGCCGCATTTCGCTCGACGGCACCATGAAGCTGGCGCCGAGTTTCGACACTTTCGGCTGGTTCGCCGACGACATCGAGACTTACGAGACCGTCGGCAAGCTGCTGCTCGGCCGCGACCCGCACCATCACCATCTGGACCGCCGGCTGGCGCTCGGCTGGCTGGACGAGCTGGTCGCCCGCCCGGCATTTGCCGAATATGCCGGAATGAAGAGGTTGGCGAGCGCGGTTTTCGGCGCGCCGACGACGCCGACGATGCCCTTCAGTTCGTCTCCGGATGAACTCTACTGGTGCTTTCGCCGCCTCCAGGCCAAGGAAGCCTGGGGCGTGCATGGCGAATGGATCACCAGCGGCGAGCGTGACCTCGGCCCCGGCGTCGAGGAGCGTTTCGGCTTCGGCCGTGCCGTCGACGAGCGGACAGCGCAGGCTGAGGAGGTGCGAAGGCTGACCTTTCGCGGCGAACTCGGTGCCCTACTCGGCAAGGACGGCTTCCTTGTTCTGCCGACGGTGCCGGGCCCGGCGCCCTATGTCGACTCGACGCCGGAGCAATTCCAGGCCTATCGCGAGCGGGCGCTGCACCTTCTGTGCCTCGCCGGGCTCTCCGGCTTTCCACAGATCACCTTGCCGATCGGCTCGGTCGCCGGCGCTCCGTTCGGCCTGTCGCTGCTTGGCCCTTCCGGCAGCGACATTGCCCTGATACGGCTCGGCCGAAAACTTCTCGACGCAGCAAAGGCCTGACAATGGACACACTGACCCGCATGCGCGCCTTCATCGACGTCGTCGAGGCCGAAGGCTTTTCGGCGGCCGCGCGCAAGATCGGCCGCTCCAAGGCGCTGCTGTCGAAATATGTGCGCGAGCTGGAGGACGAGCTCGGCGCGCTGCTCCTCAACCGCACCACGCGCCAGTTCTCGATGACCGAGGCCGGCCACACCTATTACCGGCGCGCCTCCGAGATCGTGCGCGAGGTCGACAGCCTCGCCGACGCCGTGCGCGAATCATCCGGCGACGTGCGTGGCCGCATCAAGGTGTCGGCGCCGCGCACCTTCGCCGACGCGCCGATCGGTCAATCGCTGATCGACTTCGCCAAGCAGCACCCCGACATCGTGCTCGATATCCAGCTCGACGACCGCTTCGTTGATCTGGTTGAGGAAGGCTTCGACCTCGCGGTCCGCATCTCGCGCCTGGAGAATTCGTCGCTGATCGCCAGGCGGCTGGCCCCGTTTTCGGTAAAACTCTGCGCCTCTCCCGAACTGATCGCCAAGCATGGCATGCCGACGCGGCCGCAGGATCTCGGCCACATGCCTTGCATCGTCGACACCAATGGCCGCGGGTTGAACAACTGGCCGTTCAAGGGTGACAACAACGACCAGCTGAGCGTCGCGGTGTCGGGCCCGATCGAGGTCAACAGCCCGATGGCGGCGCGCGCCGCCGCCATATCGGGGCTCGGATTCTGCATCCTGCCGGATTTCATCGCCGCGCCCGATTTGAAGAGCGGCCTGCTGGTGACGGCGCTCGATGACCGCATCCTGTCCGGCGGCGGCATCTTCGCCGTCTACCCGCACCGCCGCTATCTGCCGGCCAAGGTCCGCGTCTTCGTCGACTTCCTGGTGCAATGGTTCAGGACGCGCGAGATCGCTTAGCCGGTTTTAACCGTCTCACGGTCCCAATTTCGCCCCCTTTCTGGTCACTTTCGACATCTCTCCGAGGCCAATGGAATCGCGACCGGTAATGCACCTGAAACGGCACGCAATCATGCTGGCTTCGGCCTTGACGGCGATCTTTGCCGCGACTGGTCCAGCTTACGTGCACCCGCACGTCTTCGCCGAGGCGCGCCTCGACGTGATCCTCGGCCCGGATCACCAAACCGTGAAGGCGCTGCGCCATCTGTGGCGCTTCGACGACCTGTTTTCGAGTACGGTGATGATGGAGTTCGACAAGAACTCCGATCTGAAACTTGACGACAAGGAGCTGAAGGAGGTCTCCGACACGGTTCACGCCTCGCTGGCCGAATTCAATTACTTCCAGCTCGTCACGCAGAACGGCAAGGACGTGACGATGGTGCCGCCGCCGCATCTGATGGCCAATTTCGACAACGACCAGTTGATCATCCTGTTCGAGTCCGAACCCAAGGTCCCGATCAAGCTGACCGGCACGATCGACATCGGCGTCTACGACCCGACCTTCTACACGGCGATCGACTTCACCGAGGATTCCAACATCACGGTCGAAGGCCTGCCGTCCAATTGCACCAGCAAGGTGATCCGTCCGGACCCGGATGAGGCGATCAAGGAAAACCAGAAGACGCTGACGGATGCCTTCTTCAACGACCCGACAGGCACCGACATGAGCAAGATCTTTGCCACCAAGCTCGAACTGACCTGTCAGCCAGAAGGATGAAGCCGGTGACGAAACCGTCCCTGCGTTTGGCATTCGGCCTGTTGGCCCTCACCTTTGCCGCGATGCATTTCGCCAACGCCGCGCATGCCCAGTCCTCGCTCGGCATCGGCGTCAATGACGGCATGGCGCCGAGCACCGGTCCGTTCGCCCACATCCTGATGTGGATCAATCTACGCCAGCAGGAATTCTACCGCGCGCTGGCAGCAGCCATGAAGGCGATGCGCCAGGACAACAGCAAGATCTGGATCCTTATCGGCCTGTCCTTCGCCTATGGCATCTTCCATGCCGCCGGCCCGGGCCACGGCAAGGCCGTCATCTCGTCCTACATGGTGGCCAATGAAGTGGCGCTACGGCGCGGTATCCTGTTGTCCTTCGTCTCGGCCCTGCTCCAGGGGCTGACGGCGATTGTGGTCATGCTGCTCGCCTATTTCGTCCTGCGCGGCACCACCATCTCAATGACGGACGCGGCCTGGTTCATGGAGGTCATGAGCTTTGCGCTGGTCACCCTGTTCGGCGCCTGGCTGCTGTGGCGCAAGCTCGGCCCTTCCGTCCTGCGCCTGTTTGGCAAAGGTCCCGCCTACAGCCTGTCGGCGGCTCATGCCGGGCATTCTCATGGTGGCCATTCTCATGCGGGTCACTCTCACGCGGGCCACTCTCACGCAGCCCATTCGCATGCCGCGCACAGCCATTCGGCGCATGCCCATGCGCACGCGGTCCATGTGCATGACGATCACGGCCATGAGCATGACCATTCGCACGATGATCACGACCATAGCGCGCATGACCACCATCATGACCATGGTGCGCATACCCATCACGATCACGCTGCGGGCGAGGTCTGCGAAACCTGCGGCCACTCGCACGCACCCGATCCGGCGCTTCTGTCGGGCGATCGCTTCGATTGGCGCACCGCGTGGTCGGCGGTGGCCGCCGTCGGCATCCGCCCCTGCTCCGGTGCGTTGATCGTGCTCAGCTTCGCCCTGCTCAACGGGCTGTGGCTCGGCGGCCTGCTGTCGGTGCTGGCGATGTCGATCGGCACCGCCATCACCGTCTCGGCACTGGCGACGCTTGCCGTGACCGCCAAGAACTGGGCGGTGTATTTCGCCGGTGACGGCCGCATGGGCAACCGCATCCATTCGATCGTCGAGATCGGCGGCGCCGCCTTCGTCTTCCTGTTCGGACTTTTGCTGCTGTCGGCGAGCCTGACCGGTAGCGTCTAGGTCTTGCTCGAACGGATGGGCTGCACGAACTCCTAGTCGGGAAGCTTGCCGCCTAGCTCATCCTCGATATGGGCGCGGATGATCTCATCAAAGCTCTTCTCGGCGCTGAAGCCGAGTTCCCGTGACCGCTTCGCCTCGAACCGTGTCGGCCAGCCCTTGACGATCGCCCAGATCGTCTCGTCCGGCACCTCACGGATCAGGCTTGTCACCTTCGGCCCGGCGATGCGTTCCAGCGCCTCGATCTGCTCGCCGACGGTGACGGCGACACCAGGCATCGTTAGGTTGCGGCGTGGCCCGACGGCGGCGCCGTCGATCCCGGCGGCATGGATCAGGAAGTTCACCGCCGAGCGCGGGCTGGCGTGGGTGTGCACGACCGAGCGCGGCACCGGCAGGATCGCTTCATGGCCGCTCAAGGGCTCGCGGATGATGCCGGAGAAGAAGCCGGAAGCCGCCTTGTTCGGCTTGCCGGGCCGCACGCAGATGGTCGGCAGCCGGATGCCGATGCCATCGAAGAAGCCGCGCCTGGAATAGTCGGCAAGCAGCGCTTCGCTCATCTGCTTCTGGGTACCGTAGGAGGTCAGCGGCGTCGGATGGAAGTCGTCGGGAATGACATCGGGAAACGGCGCGCCGAACACCGCGATCGACGAGGTGAAGACGACGCGCGGCGCAAAACCGGCCAGCCGGATGGCGTCGAACAGGGCGCGCGTGCCGTCGAGATTGACGCGGTAGCCGAGATCGAAATTCGCTTCCGCCTCGCCCGACACGATGCCGGCAAGATGGAACACGACATCGGGGCGCGAAGCCACCAGGCCTTCGGCGGCGCCCGCCGCGGCGAGGTCGCCGGTATGGGTATTGATGCTGACGCCGTCCATCGCCGGCGCCTGCGGCGGCACGATGTCGTGCAAATCGAGCGCGGTGATCTTGTTGGCCCGCAGCGTGCCGTCCTTTGCCAGCCGGGCGATGAGCTTGCGGCCGACCATGCCCGCGGCGCCCGTGATCAGAATGCGCATGTCAAAATCCCTTACTTGCCCTGATTTTTGCGCTGGCTGCGTGCGCGCAGCCAGAACACTAGGAAGAACGCCAGCACGAACACGGTGCCGAACACACCGGCCAGCACGGTCGAAAAACTACCGAGTGCCAGCATCATGGTCGGCAGGTAGAAGGCGGCAATGCCGAACAGAAGCATGATCCAGACCGCCGCGATGGCCGCATTGCGCGTGTCGCGGTCCATCATGCCGCACCGGGGCGGCGGTCGTCGGGCTCGGTTTTCAAAGCTGGAGAACTCCTGAGGCAGGTTCGATCGACAGTCATCGACAGGACCTAGTGATAGTGGCCGTGATGCGCAGCCGCATCGTGCTCGTGCTCCTGATGGTGGTCGTCGCCCTCGTCGGTGCACTTTCCGAATTCCGGCTCCACGGTGGCATGGCTGATGCCGTGCGCGCTGGCAAGCCGCTTCTTGACGGCGCTGACCGCCTGATACGCATCGACGCCGTCATTGAGGCAGGCATGCAGCGTCGCCATGTTGCTGGCGCCATCGAGAGACCAGATATGCATATGGTGCACCTCCCGCACGCCCCTGACCGTGGCCTCGATGTCCCGGGCGATCAGGTCCCGGTCGAGGCTGGGCGGCACGCCTTCGAGCAGCACATGGGCCGCGGCGCGCATCAGCGACCAGGCCGTCGACAGGATGAGCAGCGAGACCAGCACCGACAGGATCGGGTCGATCGGCGTCCAGCCTGTCGCCAGGATCACCAGTGCGGCCACGATCGCCGCGGCCGAGCCGAGCAGGTCGCCAAGCACATGCAGGATGGCGCCGCGCATGTTCAGGCTTTCGCGGTCGCCGCCATGCAGCACGAAGAAGGAGCCGAGATTGACCAGCAGGCCGAGGACCGCCACCACCAGCATCGGTCCGCCCAGCACCGGGGCCGGCGTCTGCAGGCGCTCCCACGCCTCGTAGATGATCCACAGCGCGATGACGAAGATGGCGATGCCGTTGGTGTAGGCGACCAGCGTCTTGACCCGGCCGAAGCCGTAGGTGAGCTGGCCGGTCGCGGGCCGTCCCGCAAGGTGGAAGGCATACCAGGCAAGGCCCAGCGCGATCGCGTCGGCGAGCATGTGCCCGGCATCGGCCAGCAGCGCCAGCGAGCCGGTGAAGAGGCCGCCGAGTGCTTCCGCCACCATGAACCCCGCCGTCAGGCCGGCCGCGATCAGCACGCGCTTCTTGTCGGTCGAGCCATGCACATGGCCGGCCCCGCCGTGATCATGGCTGCTATGGTCGTGGGAATGGGCCAAAATAAGAACTCCTAGGCGCCGAATTCAGCGCGACAATCCTCGAGCCGTCGCTTCTGCTGGCCGTCGCCATCGAAATTGGCCGGGTCGAGCCACGCTTCGTAAGCCTTGCGCAACGCCGGCCATTCCTTGTCGATGACCGAATACCATGCGGTGTCGCGGTTTTCACCCTTGACGATGAGATGCTGGCGGAAAATGCCCTCGAATTTGAAGCCGAACCGTTCCGCCGCCCGCTTCGACGGCTCGTTGCGGTTGTTGCACTTCCATTCGTAACGGCGATAGCCGAGCCCGTCGAAGATGTATTTCATGAACAGGAACTGCGCTTCCGTGGCTGCCGGCTTGCGCGAAATGAGCGGTCCCCAATAGATGTTGCCGATCTCGATGACGCCGTAGGCCGGATCGATGCGCATCAGCGTCTGGCGCCCGGCGACCTTGCCGCTGGCCTTGTCGATGATGGCGAAGAACAGCGGATCTTGGCTGGCCTCGACCTTGTCCAGCCATGGCTGGAAGGCGGCACGGGTTTCCGGCGGATAATCGGGCAACCAGGCGAAGCGGCCGTCGACATCGGACACCGAGGATGCCTCGTAGAGCCCATCACCGTGCTTTGCGGCGCTCAGCGGCTCAAGCCGGACGTATCGACCGTCGATGGGCTTGCGCTCGGGTCGCGGACGCGGTTGCCAGTCTTTGAGATTTTCCGACACCAAAAACTCCAATCCGTTTGACTTTTGCGGGCCAAGGCTCACAAAAACGCGACCCAACAGTAAGAACCACACGGACGGGAAAAATGCTCCACACGATTTCGGCCTTCGACCGTCTCGGCGAGGAAAATGCGTTCGCTGTGCTGGCCCGGGCAACGGCGCTGGCTCAACAGGGCCGCGACATCGTCAATCTCGGCATCGGCCAGCCCGACTTCAAGACGCCGCAGCACATCGTCGAGGCCGCCATCAAGGCGCTGCGCGACGGCCACCATGGCTACACGCCGGCAAACGGGCTTCTGGCGACGCGCGAGGCTGTGGTGCGCCGCACGCTGACCACCACCGGTGTCGAAGTGTCGCCAGAGACGGTGATGGTCCTGCCCGGCGGCAAGCCGACCATGTTCGCCGCGATCCTGATGTTCGGCGAGCCCGGCGCCGAAATCCTCTACCCCGATCCCGGCTTTCCCATCTACCGCTCGATGATCGAGTTCACCGGCGCGGCACCCATTCCCGTGCCGATGCGCGAAGAGAACGGCTTTGCCTTTTCCGCCGAGGAAACGCTGGCGCTGATCACCTCCAAGACCAGGCTCTTGATTCTGAACTCTCCGGCCAACCCGACCGGCGGCGTCACGCCGCGCGCCGAGATCGAGAAGCTGGTCAGGGGCCTGGAGAAGCACCCAGACGTCGCCATCCTTTCCGACGAGATCTACGACGTCATGACCTATGACGGCGAGACACATTGCTCGCTGCTTGGCTTCCCCGAGATCCGCGACCGGCTGATCGTGCTCAATGGCTGGTCCAAGACCTGGGCGATGACCGGCTGGCGCATGGGCTGGTCGATCTGGCCGAATGGCGACAAGGGCGCTCATCTCTACGACAAGGTGCGCAAGCTGGCGGTCAATTGCTGGTCGTGCGTCAACGCGCCGAGCCAGTTCGCCGGCATCGCCGCCATCGACGGTCCGCAGGACGACGTCGACAGGATGATGCGTGCCTTCGACCGCCGCAGGAAAATCGTGGTCGAGGGACTGAACGCGTTGCCCAACATTTCCTGCATCACCCCCAAGGGCGCCTTCTACGCCTTCCCCAACGTGTCGAAGACCGGCTGGAAAGCAAAGAAGCTGGCTTCCGCCCTGCTCGACGATGCCGGCGTGGCGCTGATCGGCGGCCCCGATTTCGGCATTCTCGGCGAAGGCTACATCAGGCTCTCCTACGCCAACTCCGAGGAGAATATCTTGCGGGCGCTGGAGCGGATCGGAGCCTTCCTGGCGAAGTGAGTTCCAACGCGGTCCGCTGCCCTCTCCGGACGGTGTCATGAGCCGTCCGGAGGCGCGCGGCCAAGACTGGGCGTGCATGTCGGGAACGGCTACGGTCCTCGGATCAGGATCGAAGTGGGTGACATCGGATGTTCTATGCAATCCTTGCCTATCATGTGGAAGACGCAATCAAGGCGCTGACGCCGCAGGAAGATGCGGCGCTGATGGCTGACTTGCTCAAGATCAACACCCGGCTTCATGAGGAAGGCACGCTTGGACCTTCAGCGCGTCTGGGGTCGACACAGGATGCCTGCACCTTGCGCGGCCCGGGCGACGGCGTGATCATCGACGGCCCTTTCGCCGAGACCAAGGAACAGCTGCTCGGTCTCTATGTCGTCGACTGCGCCACCAGAGATGCGGCAATCGCGATCGCCCGCGACCTTCGCTGCGTCAATCCGACCGCCGTTTACGAGATCAGGCCCATTCTGCTGTTCAAGCCAGGCGTGCCGCTGGCGGGCGAATGAGGCGGCGGCGATAGCCTGTGCTCATCCACGCCCCACGAATGGCATCTTGGTCGCCATCACCGTCATGAACAGCACATTGGCCTCGAGCGGCAGGCTGGCCATGTGGACGACCGCGTCGGCAACATGCTGGACATCCATCACGGCTTCGGCGGCGATGGAGCCGTTGGCCTGCGGCACGCCGACGGTCATCGGCTGCGCCATGTCGGTCAGCGCATTGCCGATGTCGATTTGGCCGCAGGCGATATCATAGGGGCGGCCGTCGAGCGCCAGCGTCTTGGTCAGCCCGGTGATGGCGTGCTTGGTCGCCGTATAGGGCACCGAGCCCGGGCGCGGCGCATAGGCCGACACCGAACCATTGTTGATGATGCGGCCACCCATCGGCCGCTGCTTGCGCATGGCGCCAAAGGCGGCACGCGCACACAGGAACGAACCGGTGAGGTTGACGCCGACGATATCGTTCCACACCTCGACCGGGATCTCGTCGATCGGCGTCGACTTGTAGCCCATGCCGGCATTGTTGAAGAGCAGGTCGACGCGACCAAAGGCCTCCGCCACGGTCTCGAAAAGATCATCGACCTCGCCGGCCTTGCTGATGTCGCAGGCAACCGCCAGCGCCTTGGCGTCGGAGGGCCCGGCCTCGGCGACCGCGGCGTCCAGCACCGCCTTGCGGCGACCGCAGAACACCGTGTTCCAGCCGGCCTTGAGCAATGCCGTGGCGACGCTCTTGCCGATGCCCGTGCCGGCGCCGGTGACGATGGCGGTTTTCTCGGTCATGGCAGTTGTCCTCCGGCAGCGCCGCGCGTGCCCGCTTGATTTTCAGGATCTGGCTTCAGAACAGAAGGCATCGCAAATGACGGCAGCGATGGCAAGCGGAGCGGCCAGCTCACGTTCCCGAAAAGTGGAATCCGATGTGCGGAAGCGGCCTCATCCGGGCCGACAAAAAGGGCGGTCATTGGCGACCGCCCTGATCTGAACCGGACTTGGGAGGAGGAAAGCCGATCCGACTGCGTAGAATCATGCGCTTCCTGAGTTAACCAAGGATAAACGCAGGCTAAGCGCGCCTGTGCCGATATGGGCTACCAACGCGGATTGGGCGAAGTGCCCGCTTTGGCGGCTGGCACCTTGGCAGCCGAAACCGTCGCCTCGACATGGTCGACCAATGCGTCCGGCAGGCCAAGCCGGCCGGCGAGCAGGTCGAGATAGCCGCGCTCGGTGCGCGTGTCCGGGTCTATGGTCAGGCGCGACGCGGTGTAGAGTTCGAGCTTCTGAGCGTCGGTCTTGGCACCCGCCACCAGCATGTCGAGATCGAGCGGGCTTTCCAGCTCCGCCATCAGGAATTTCTCGGCATCTGAGCCGATACCGGAAAGGCTGAGCTTGCCGGCGATCTTCTTGCGTTCCTCCTCGTCGACATGGCCGTCGGCCTTGGCCGCCGAGATCATGGCGCGAACCAGCGTCAGCGTGAACTCATCTTCGCCCTGCGGCGCCTGCGACGGGTGGAAGGCGGTGTCCTTGGGCGGCGGCAGCAATTCCGGTTCGCCGGCGGCGGGCGCCTGCTCCGGTGCATTGCCGGCCTTGTAGTTCTGGTAGGCCTTGTAGGCGAGACCGCCAATGGCAGCCAATCCACCGAGCTTCACCGCCGTGCCTGTCACCTGGCGACCGGCGCCGGTTCCAAGCAGCACCGCCGCAAGCGCGCCGGCCGCCAGCGGATTGTCCTTGGCCATTTGCACGGCCTGGCCCGCCTTGTCGCGGACAGTGCCGGTGGTACCGGGAATTTGCGAGCCGAGCAGATCGTCGAGAAGCTTCTTGGGATCGAACATCAATGCCTCCAGGATTTGCCCGGCTGAACGGGCAGGTTTCGAACGTCGAAGACGTAGGTTCCGAAGCCTGGCATTGCAATGACAGGCTGCCGCTTGGCAGCGGCAAGGTGCTGGGATCAGGAGCCGATATGCGGGCGCTTGCCCCGCGCTTGCGCGAGTTCGACCTGGCGCTGGCGCTCGGCGTAGCGCTTGCGGTCTTCATCCGAGCGGGCATCGAAGCAATGCGGGCAAGAGATACCAGCGGCAAACTTCGGCGACGACCGCTCGCTTTCCGTCAGCGGATGGCGGCAGGCGCGGCAGAGTTCGGCGTCCCCCTCGGCCAGGCCATGCGACACCGAAACGCGCTCGTCGAAGACGAAGCACTCGCCTTGCCACAGGCTTTCTTCGGCCGCAACCTCCTCGAGATATCTGAGGATGCCGCCCTTGAGGTGGAACACATCCTCGAAGCCAAGCGACCTGACATAGGCGGTCGCTTTCTCGCAACGGATGCCGCCGGTGCAGAACATCGCCACCTTGCGGCCTTCGAGCTCCGCCCGGTGCGCTTCCACCCAGGCCGGAAACTCGCGAAAGCTCGCGGTCGCCGGGTCGACCGCCCCCTTGAAGGTGCCGATCGACACCTCGTAGGTGTTGCGCGTGTCGATGACGATCGTGTCGGGTTGCGAAATCAGGGCGTTCCAGTCGGCCGGGGCGACATAGGTGCCCGCACTTGTCGCTGGGTCGATGTCGCCGACGCCCATGGTGACGATCTCGCGCTTCAGCCGCACCTTCATGCGGTGGAACGGCATTTCCACAGCTTCGCTGTACTTGACCTCCAGGCCCGCCAGCCCGTCGACGGCCTCGATATGGTCGATGAGTTCGGCGATCGCAGCTTCGCTGCCCGCGACGGTGCCATTGATGCCTTCATGCGCCAGGAGCAGCGTACCCTTGATGCCGCGTCCGCAACAAAAGGCGGCAAGCGGCGCGCGCAACGCTTCGAAGGCGTCGAGCCGGGCAAACCGGTAGAGCGCGGCGACGCGGACGGGTTGGGGTGGCGCGGACGGTGTCATTGCAAGAGCAACTAGACGCTCGTAAAAGCCGATTCAAGGCGAAACGGGTTCGATGGCTTGTTTCGCTTGCCTGTCATGGCCCTGTTGGGGAAGAGACGGTAAGCTGCCCGATGACGCGTGACATCGCGACGCGACCAGGTTCGTAGACAGGCAAACACCCGTCTGCTAATCGGTTGAAATAGCCTTTTGCATGGAGAGACAGATGCCCAGCAAGACCGAAAAACTCCTGTCCCTTCTGAACGGCCAGCCGGTCATTCCGGTGCTGAAGATCACCGATGTCGCCAGCGCGGTGCCGCTGGCCCGTGCACTGGCGCGCGGCGGCTTGCCGGCGATCGAGATCACGCTCAGAACCGCCGATGCGCTGGAAGCGATCCGGCGGGTCGCCGCCGAGGTCGAGGAAGCCATTGTCGGCGCCGGCACCATTCTGGACAGCAGGCAGTTCGACGAGGCAGCCAGCGCCGGTTCGCGCTTCATCGTCAGCCCCGGCATCACCCGCGAGCTGCTGGCGGCGGCCGCCGACAGCGAGGTTCCGCTGCTGCCCGGCGCCATCACGCCCGGCGAGATCATGGCCGCGCGCGAGGCCGGCCTGCGCTTCCTGAAGTTCTTCCCCGCCGAGCAGTCGGGCGGCATCGCCTCCTTGAAGGCCTTCGCCTCGCCGCTGGCCGACGTCAAATTCTGCCCGACCGGCGGCATCACCGGCAAGAACGCGGCCGACTACCTCAGCCTGCCGAACGTGATCTGCGTCGGCGGTTCCTGGGTCGCGCCCGACGACATGGTCAAGGCCGGCAAGTGGGACGAGATCGAAGCGCTGGCACGCGCCGCGAGCCAGCTTCGGAAATAGCCATCGCTCACCAGGGCAACGGACCATTCTCATCGAAATAGCCGCCAGTGGGGCTGCCGGCCTTCAGCGTCGCCAGCTGCACGATAATTCCGGCAGCCTGCTGCACCGTGCGGCCGCCCTTGTGCGCATTGAGGTCCGTTGCGGTGTAGCCGGGAGCGGCGGCGTTGACCATGATGCCGCGCGGCGAAAGCTCCCGGGCGAAGGCCACGGTGATGGCATTGAGCGCTGTTTTCGAGCTGCCATAGGCCATGACATTTGGCGACTGGCTGTTATCAGCGGCGCGCGCGATCGAGCCGAGATAGCTGCTGACCATGACGATGCGGGCGGCGGGCGATGCCAGGAGGAGCGGCAGGAATGCCTGGGTGACGCGAACCGGACCGAAGACGTTGACGTCATAGGTGGCCTTCATGTCGGCGACACTCTCGCGGCTCGGCGGCCGTTCGTAGCGGCCGTCCGGCCCCAGCGCGTCGACATAGCCGGGGGCAATGCCGGCATTGTTGACCAGCGCGTCAAGGCTGGATATCCGCGCCGTCAAGGTTTTGGCCGCAGCCGCTACGCTGTCGTCGCTGGCGACGTCGAGCTCGAGCCATTCGACGTCAAGCCCTTCGTTGCGCAACGTCTTTGCCGCGGCCTCGCCGCGCTCGGCATCGCGAGCGCCGAGCCAGACCTTGAACCCCATGGCCGCCAGCCGGCGAGCGGTTTCAAACCCGATGCCCTTGTTGGCGCCGGTGACCAGCGCATTCCCGTTCGTCATATCCGTGTCTCCTTCTCGGTGACCTAGAAATGACCTGCGTCAGCCGGTTTCTCGCGCCGGATACTCGCGTCTTCTTGCCTAATCCTCTCAACCGGTTGCGCAGGCCGCATGGATCGGCAATGCTGAAGCCATGGAAGAAGTCCTCCAGGAATTGATCGCGATCGCCGGCCGCCATGCGCATGGGCGGCGCACAAGGACAGCCATCCCGCGTGTTTCCATCGGCCGCAGCGAGATTGCGACCCCGCCGCTGCCCGAGCTTTGCCAACCAACGGCGCTGTTCGTGCTGCAGGGGACCAAAACGGTGCTGATCGGCGACCGCACGCTTCGCTATGGCGCCGGCAGCTATTTCGTCTATGCGGTGGAGACGCCCGCCACCAGTCAGCTCATCGAGGCGAGCAGCGCCCGTCCCTATGTGGCCGTCGCCTTCGCCCTCGACATCGAGTTGATCGCCACCTTGATCGTCGACCACAAGCCGGCGCTCGACGGCGACAGCTTCGTGACCGACCGGGCCGATGACGAACTGCTCGATGCATGGCGCCGCATGCTGCGGCTGCTCGACCGGCCAGTAGAGATTCCCGTGCTCGCGCCCATGCTCGAACGCGAGATCGCATTCCCGCCTGTTGCAGGGTCCGCAAGGCGCGAAGCTTCGCCATCTCGCGCGCGACGGCCGCTTGTCACAGATCCGCCGCGCCACCGCCTGGATACGATCGCACTACAACGAGCCTATCGACGTGACGGAATTGGCCGAACTCGCGCATATGAGCAACGCCTCGTTTCACCGCCACTTCAAGGCGGCAACCGCCATGAGCCCGATCCAGTATCAGAAGCAGGTCCGTCTGCTGGAGGCGCGTCATTTGCTGATCGCTGAATCGGGCAACGCCACGCGCGTCGCCTTTGCCGTCGGCTATGAAAGCGCATCCCAGTTCAGCCGGGAATATGCGCGCCATTTCGGACTGCCGCCGTCGCGTGACGCAGCGCGGCTTCTGGCCAAGGGTGAAGCTGCTACGCTGGAAATCGACTGATGCCAGCCGCCCGGAAGTGATCACGGGTTTGGGAGCGAGACTCGCGGTGACTTGCCGACAGGTCGGCTCCGACCAGTGTAAGAGCCGCGTCGGCCGGCATATGAACGCCCGGCCGACTCCCGCCGATCGGGCCAATTCACCGGATCTATCAATTCCGGATCAGTTGCAGACCCTGATCCTGTCGACCACCCTATGGTGGTGAACCCAATGCGTGACCACCTTGGTCCTGCAGTGATGCTTGCCGTTCTTGATGATCACGGTTTCGGCTTGCGAAGGAGCAATCGCAGCGGATGCTGCCGCCAGTGCCAGAACTGATGCCAGTAGAATCTTCTTGATGAATATCCCCAGGTTGGAACGCGCCGATAGTGACCTGGAAATGGGTCCATCGTTCCGATCTCACGAGAAGTTCCGTCTCGCGTGATCTGGCTCCCGACGGTGATGACCGGCGAGCCTTTCAAGCTTCGAATGGGTAATATTGAACAGCAAAAAGCCGCGCAGGCTGCCCGGCGCGGCTTTTGCGATTGGCTGGTCGGTTACTTCGTCTGGAAGCGGGCGACCGACATGAACTTGACGGCGTTGCCGGTGAAGCGATTGGGGTCGGCCGCCACGTCGCCCGACTGGAAGCCGGCCGTATAGACCTCGGTCGGCGGCGTATGCACGATATTGTAGGCGTAGCCCGGTGCCGTCGTTGCGCTCGAAACGGCGGCGACAGTCTCGCCACTGGTCAGCGCCCAGCGGGCGGCCTGAGGCGCGGCTGCGACCACCACGGCCCTGGGGCCGGGCTTCTGGTCGCGGGCGGTGGCCCTGGCTTCCTTGCGGGTCGTCTTCACGCCGGCGCCGATCGCGGCTGCCGGATCGGAACCGGCCGGACGGCCGGCAACAGCCTGGCGAGGCGATGCCGCATCGACGGCGGACGGATCGTTGAAGGCCGAGCGCGGTTCCTGGGACAGCGAGGCAAGCTGGTATTCGTCACCGCCGCCGACCTGTGCATTGGCAACCTGTGCATTGGCAACCTGGGCATTGGCGAGCTGGGCATTGGCTTCGTCGAGCACGGCCTTGACGGCATCCGGCTTGGCCGGTGCCGGACGCGCCGTCGGCAGCACCGAGAACGCATCCGTGGCGGACTTGTCCTGATCAACCGTCTCGGCCAGCGCCATCAAAACATCCTTGCTGGGCGGCGGTGCGAGGTCGGCCGGCAGCGAGTGTTCGGGACGCCAGGTCGGCAATGGGATGTTGTTGACGGCAACCTGCGCCGGATCGGCGGCGGCGACAGCCGCCATCGCCGCGGGGTCGGCCTTGCCGAAAGGCATGTTCGCCGGCGCCTGCGCGGTCGCCACGGCCTGTTCGGTGGTGGCCGTGGCATCCGCCGTGGCGAACGGAACATTCTCAGGCTGCTGCACGCCGACATCAGCCTTCGGCCGCGGCGCGAAGTCGGGCAGCGGGATCTCCTTGGCAGGCAGCGCCGCGATGATCGTCTCCGGCGTGTCCGTCTGCGGCTCCGGAGCCTGCTCGTCGGCGACCTGCGGAATTTCGGCGCGCTGCGCATTCTCGGGCGCGACGATGGCGATGCCCGGCAGGTTGCTGCTCTTGGCAGTGGCCAGCGGCTTCACGTTTCTCGGCTTGGGCGCGGGTGCGGCCGAAGCGGTTTCGACATCGGCGCTGTCGTCGGCTTCATCGTCGCCGCCGCCAAAGAATGCGGAGAGGAACCCGCCGGACTTCTTGCCGCTGCCGCCGGCGCTGGCCAGTTCGATGTTGGGTGTGCCGGAGCCGCTGCGCGCCTTGTAGGAGGCGAGCGCCTGCTCATAGCCCGGCAGCGGCCGGCCGTCGCTCGGCACATGCAGTGTCTTGCCATTGGGGAACAGGCTGACCAGTTCCTGGCGGCTGATGCCGGGCCAATGGCGTACATTGCCCACATCCATGTGGACGAACGGCGAACCGGAGGTAGGGTAATAGCCGACGCCACCGCCCTGCATCTTGAGGCCGATGTTGCGCAGCTTCTTCAGCGGCACGCCGGGAATGTAGAAGTCCATCGCTTTGCCAAGCATGTGCTGGCTCTTCTCGGCGACGCCCCGGCTGCGGCTGCGCAGCATCGAGTTGGTCGCCGGCGAGCGGTAGCCGCAGACGACCTGGATATAGTCGGTGGCGCCGCTTTCCCGATACGCCTCCCAGACCAGGTCCAGCAGGCGCGGATCCATCTTGGTCGGCTCGTTGCGCCGCCAGTCGCGCAGGATGATGTTGATCTTCCTCAGACCCTCGGGAATGTAGCGGCCATTGCGCTTGTAGACGATCTCGGCCTTCTCGTGGGTGTGGAGGTGATAGAGCTTCAGCGAACGAACTTCGGCCTGGGCGCCCGTGGCGGCCGCGGCAACAAAACCAAATGCGACAATCACCGCTGCCAGCCATCTCGGCCAGACGCGCAAATGATGATGCCGCCCGTTTGTGAGTCGTTCGATTCTGTTCAAATCAAAAGGCCTTGCAGGCTGCCGTTTGTCCCCGCCAAACGGATGTGTCGTTTTCACATCCGAATATCGATCCTAATGGTTAATCATCGCTTATTGAAGCCGAAATGCGGTAACACCATGGCGATATCCCGTCAAAAATTGTTCGCAGGGTTTCTTGGTAAACCGCTGGTTTAGATCACGTTTCCGCCCTTGGCCGAAACACGATCTGTTACCATTAGCCTTAATGCGTGATCGCCACCTGTCGGGCACCGCTCTCAGACCGCCATAATCCGGCCGGGACAGTGCAAGGACCGCACCATGACAGGGCAAGTTGGTCCCGGCCTTGCGCCGCTCAGGAGGCGAGGCGGTCGATACGCCCGGTTTCCGGGTCGATGCCGTATTCCTTGAGCTTGCGGTAAAGCGTCGAGCGGCCGATGCCGAGGCGGCGGGCGACTTCGCTCATCTGGCCGTTGTAGTGGTCGATGGCGAGCTTGATCATCTCGAGTTCGACATCGGCCAGTGCCCGCACATTGCCGCGTTCGTCGAGCGCCCTCAACGTGCCGAAGCGAGGCTGCGTCCTGACAGCCTGGTCGTGCACACTTGCCGCAACGGCATCGCCGGGCATCACATCCTCATCGCGCGGCTCCAGCGGTGGCGGCGCGAGACCGTCCGGCTCGTGATCGCCATCGGTTCCGAGGTTGACGGTGCCTTCCACCTGCGCCCGGATCTGCGGGAAATCATCGACCGTCAGCACGTCGCCTTCGCACAACACCGAGGCGCGGAAGACCGCGTTCTCCAATTGCCTGATGTTGCCTGGCCAATCGTAGGCCTGCAGCACGGCTAGCGCCGCCGCCGAAATGCCCGTGAGGCGATGGCGCGGGTCGGCGGGCGCCACCTTTTCCATGAAATGCGTGACCAGGTGTGGGATGTCGTCGCGGCGGTCGCGCAGCGGCGGCACGAAGATCGGATAGACGTTCAGCCGATAGAACAGATCCTCGCGGAACTTGCCGTCCTTGACCTGCTGCAGGAGGTTGCGGTGCGTGGCCGAGATCAGTCTGATGTCGACCCTGACGGTGGCGCGGCCGCCGACCGGATCGACCTCGCCGTCCTGCACGGCACGCAGCAGCTTGACCTGCACGTCGAGCGGCAGGTCGCCGATCTCGTCGAGGAACAGCGTACCCGAATGGGCTTCGACGAACTTGCCGGTGTGCTTGTCGGTGGCGCCGGTGAACGAGCCCTTCTCGTGGCCGAACAGGATCGATTCGACCAGATTGTCGGGAATGGCGCCGCAATTGACGGTGACGAAGGGTTTCGAACGGCGGTCGCCGCTGCCCTGGATGGCGCGTGCCACCAGTTCCTTGCCGACGCCGGATTCGCCTTCGATCAGGATCGGGATATTGGACGCCGCCGCTTTCTGGCCAAGGCGTATCACCCTGTCCATGGCTGGACTGTGCGTGATCATGTCCTTGAAGGTCAGCAGTCCGCCGCGCTTGCGCGACGTGCGCTTGACCTCGCCCTCGACTGCCTCGACCTTGAGCGCATTGGCAATCGCGGCCTGCAGCCTGTCGGGCGAAGCCGGCTTGACGACGAAATCGAACGCGCCATGGCGCATCGCCGAAACCACGGTTTCGATGCCGCCCTGGGCGGTCTGAACGATGACCGGCACGCTGATGTCACGCTCGCGCATCGCCTTCAGCACACCGATGCCGTCGAGGCCGGGCATGACCAGGTCGAGGATGACGACGGAGACGTCGCGGGCGCCGGGCCCGTCGAGCACTTCGAGACCCGCGGCACCGCCGTCGGTGACGATTGCGGTATGGCCGAACCGCGTCACCGCCGCCTCGAGCAGCCGGCGCTGCACGGGATCGTCATCGACTATGAGAATGGAACCTGTCATGACTGTCTTGAGTTGCCCGCGCCCGAAATCCCCATGGATCATCTTGGCACAGGGTTCTAAATAAGGTTTCAAAAAACCCGGTGAACGAATTCCTTAGGATTTGACCGGCTTGTCCATTCCCTTTGATTCTTACCCCAGATTCTGACCCGTTGATTCACAGAAGGTATTGTCGATGCGCATGATGTTTGGTCGGCGGCTTGCGGCGCCAGCGTCCGGTCAGGGCGCGGCCGGGCTTGGCGATCTGCCGGAATGGAACCTTGCCGACCTTTACACCGGCATGGAAGCGCCGGAGCTGAAGCGTGACATCGCCAGGGCCGCCGCCGATGCGATCGCCTTCGAGGCCCGCTGGAAGGGCACGCTCACCGCCGAAGCCGAGCGCGGCAGCGCCGGCCGGCTGGGTGAGGCGCTGGTGGCTTACGAGGCGCTGGAGGAACTGATCGGCCGCATCGTCTCCTATGCCGGCCTGGTCTATGCCGGCAACACGGCCGACCCGCAGCGCGCCAAGCTCTATGGCGACATCCAGGAGAAGATGACCGACGCCAGTGCGCATCTTCTATTCTTCGCGCTCGAATTGAACCTGATCGACGACGCGGCGATCGAACGCGCGCTGGCCGCCGACCCCGCTTTCGGCCACTACCGGCCCTGGGTGCTCGACCTCAGGATGGACAAGCCCTATCAGCTCGAGGACCGCGTCGAGCAGCTTTTCCATGAGAAGTCGATCACCGGGCGCGGCGCCTGGAACCGCTTGTTCGACGAAACGATGACCGACCTTCGCTTCGACGTCGAAGGCGAGGAACTGACGCTGGAGCCGGCGCTCAACCGCCTGCAGGATGCCGACGGTGAAGTCCGGCGTCGGGCTTCCGAGGCGCTGGCCGCGACTTTCCGCAAGAATTTGCGCACCTTCACGTTGATCACCAACACGCTGGCCAAGGACAAGGAAATCTCGGACCGCTGGCGCGGCTTCGAGGACATCGCCGATTCACGCCACCTCGCCAACCGGGTCGAGCGCAGCGTGGTCGACGCGCTCGCCACCGCCGTGCGCGAGGCCTATCCGCGCCTGTCGCACCGCTATTACCAGATGAAGGCGCGGTGGCTTGGCATGGAGGTGATGAACCACTGGGACCGCAACGCGCCGCTGCCGGAGACGCCGCAAGCGGTGATCGGCTGGGACGAGGCCAGGAACACCGTGCTGTCGGCCTATCAGCGCTTCTCGCCGCAGATGGCCGAGATCGCACGCACTTTCTTCGACCGCAACTGGATCGACGCCCCGGTGCGCCCGGGCAAGTCGCCCGGCGCCTTCGCCCACCCGACCGTGCCGTCGGCTCACCCCTATGTGCTGCTCAACTACATGGGCAAGCCGCGCGACGTGATGACGCTGGCGCATGAACTTGGTCACGGCGTGCACCAGGTGCTGGCCGCCGGCCAGGGCGCGCTGATGGCCTCGACACCGCTGACGCTGGCCGAGACGGCCTCCGTCTTCGGCGAGATGCTGACCTTCCGCTCGTTGCTCGAGCAGACCACCGACAGGCGCGAGCGCAAGGCCATGCTCGCCCAGAAGGTCGAGGACATGATCAACACGGTGGTGCGCCAGATCGCCTTCTACGAATTCGAGCGCAAGGTGCATGCCGAGCGCCGCAACGGCGAACTGACATCCGACAGGCTTGGCCAGTTCTGGCTCGAGGTGCAGGCGGAAAGCCTGGGACCCGCGATCAAATTGCGCGAGGGTTATGAAGTGTTCTGGACTTACATCCCGCACTTCATCCATTCGCCCTTCTATGTCTACGCCTATGCTTTCGGCGACTGCCTGGTGAATTCGCTCTATGCCGTCTACCAGAACGCAGAGCGCGGCTTCCAGGACAAGTATTTCGAGATGCTGCGCGCCGGCGGCACCAAGCATCACTCCGAGCTTCTTGCGCCGTTCGGTCTCGATGCCACCGATCCGGCCTTCTGGCAGATCGGGCTCGGCGTGATCGGCGGTCTCATCGACGAACTGGAAGCGCTCGACGGTTGAGCCGTCTCGCGCCCGCACGAAACAGTTTAGCCGAAGTGCATGTTGGGGCAGCACCATTCCTGCGCTAAATATTTGTTCTTCAACAACTCTCGGCGGCAAGTTTTCCGATAGCTTTCCGCAAGCCCTATGGTAGCCTTTGCTCCAAGCTCAGCCGGAGCGCACGCGGATCGGCGAGGAAAAATCTCGGCCGACCGTAGCGCTCCGGCGAACGCGACAACGGCCGTTGGCATGGCAGCAAGCCGATCGCCGACAGCTCGACCGAAGCCGGCTGTTCCGCGCCGCGGAATCACCATCAAGTAGTCCTTCGCCGAAGGTCATGAATCCATACCGCGGCAGACGGATCTGACTGGAGAGAGACAATGGGCACTTTTTTCTACATGCTCCTGGCGTTCCTTGTGGGTGTGTTGGTTGGCTGGTTCATCTGGGGACGTCTGCGTGGTGAGCTCGACAGCTTGCGCGGCGATCTCGACCGCACCCGCAGCGAGCGCGACAGGCTGCGTGCCGACAGCGACCGCCTGACGGGTGAATTGAATGCCTGCGGCAAGACCCGCTCGGATCTCGAGCGCCAGCTGCGTGACGCGCAGGCTTCCGCCGGAGCCGGCGCGGCAAAGGCCGCAAGTCAACCGTCGGCCGCCCTGATGTCGACGCCGGCCACGGCCAAATCAGCTCCGGCAGCGGCCAAGGCTGCAGCGGCCAAGGCCGCGCCAGCCAAACCGGCCGCGGCAAAGCCGGCGGCGGCCAAGGCACCAGCCAAACCCGCTGCGAGCAAATCCGCGGCCGCCGGCTCGGCAACCAAGAGCGCGGCCGCTCCCAAGGCCTCAGCAGCGAAGAAGGCCGCGCCGCCGGCGGCCAAGGCCGCCTCCGGCAAACCCGACAATCTGCGCCGGCTGATCGGTATCGGCCCGGTCAACGAGAAACTCCTCAAGGCGCAAGGCGTGACTTCCTTCGCCCAGATCGCCGCCTGGACCGTCGCCGACATCAAGCGTATCGAGGACGTGATGAACTTCGACGGCCGCATCGCGCGCGAACGCTGGATCGAGCAGGCCAAGCTGCTCGCCGCCGGCAACGAAAAGGAATTCGCCAAGCAGTTCCCGACAGCCGGAACCGCCAGCAACTCCTGACCGATAGACACAGCGATTAACCGGCGGCGCCAAGACGCCGCCGGTTTGTTTTGAGCGGACAAGGCCGGCAGAGGTCGGCCCAGCAGAGGTCGGCCCAACAGAGGTCGGCCCAACAGAGGTCGGCTTTCAGTGGCAGCGTGCCGTTCCCTCGATTGCGCGCGAACGGCCCCCCATATAGAGCGGTCAACGGCTTCATTGACCGCAGCACCTGAGTCCCATGTCCCTACCCGCCGCCATTTTCCGCAACGACGAAAGCGCGCGCCAGCTCGTTTTCGACCGGCCGGCCGATATCATCGTGGCGCATGCGGCAAAGGACTTCCGGCCGGCGCTGCAGGCCGCGCAGGCCGCGCACGATGCCGGTAAGTGGCTGGCCGGCTATTTCTCCTACGAGGCAGGCTACCTGCTCGAGCCGAAGCTGGTTCCCTTGCTGCCAAGCGGACGCCGCGCTCCGCTGGTCTGCCTCGGCGTTTTCGATGCCCCGGTCGAAGAAGCGGTGCCTCAGCGCGCCGCGCCGACCAACGGCCCGATCTTCGATGCAATGGCGGCATGGTCGTTCGAGGATTACGAGGAGCGCTTCGCACGGCTGCACCAGCACATCAGGCAAGGTGATTGCTACCAGGGCAATCTGACCTTTCCGGTGCGGGCGCAATGGTCGGGCGACCCGCTTGCCGCCTTCGATGCGCTGACCGAACGCCAACCGGTGAAGTATGGCGCGCTCGTCGCGCTCGGTGACCCCGTAGTGCTGTCGCGCTCGCCCGAACTGTTCTTCGAGATCGACGCCGGCGGTATGATCGAGACGCATCCGATGAAAGGCACCGCACCGCGCGGCGCGACCAAAGCCGAGGACGAACGGCAGAAAAACTTCCTGCGCAACGACGAGAAGAACCAAGCCGAGAACCGGATGATCGTCGACCTCCTGCGCAACGACATCTCGCTGATCAGCGAGGTCGGCACGCTGGACGTGCCGGCGCTCTTCCGCATCGAGAGCTATCCGACCGTTCACCAGATGGTGAGCGACGTCAGGGCGAAACTGCTGCCCGGGCTCTCGATCCGCGAGATCTTCGCGGCGCTGTTTCCCTGCGGGTCGATCACCGGCGCGCCGAAGATCCGCGCCATGGAAATCCTGCACGATCTGGAAAGCACGCCCCGCGACGTCTATTGCGGCGCCATCGGCTGGATCGCACCCGGCGGCACCATGCGCTTTTCGGTGGCGATCCGCACCATATCGCTCTTTTCCAGCGGCGAGGCCGTCTACAATGTCGGTGGCGGCATCGTCTTCGATTCGACGGCGCAAGAGGAGTATCAGGAGTGTCTGCTCAAGGCCCGCTTCGCGACGGGGACGCCACCGATTTCGAGCTGATCGAGACCATGCGGTGGCAGCCGGACAGCGGTTTCCTGCGCTTCGATCGCCACCTTGCGCGCCTCTATGGCTCGGCGGCGGAACTGAGCTTCAGCCATGATCCGGACAGAATCGGCGAGGCCCTGAGCAGCGCGGTCGGCGGCTCCCCCATCGCCATGCGCACCCGGCTCGCTCTGTCGCGCCGTGGCGAGGCGAGCGCCTCCGCGCAACCTTATCAACCGCTCGCCGCCGACAAGGTCTGGGTGCTGCGGTTGGCGCGGACAAAGCTCGATTCAGGCAATATGCTGCTGCGCCACAAGACCAGCCGGCGACAGCTCTACACGCATGCTCGCTCCGAATATCTCGTCACCCAGGCCGACGAAGTGCTCCTGGCCAATGAGCGTGGCGAAATCTGCGAAGGCACGATCACCAATGTCTTCGCCGATTTCGGTGACGGCGTGCTGGCAACGCCCCGACTCGACTGCGGCTTGCTGCCTGGCGTATTGCGCGCCGAGCTTCTGGACGAAGGCCGCGCCCGGGAAGCGATCTACAGCTTGGACGAGTTGAAATCCGCCAAGGCGTTGTTCGTCGGCAATTCGCTGCGCGGACTGATCCCGGCAAAATTGATCTGAACCATGACCTCCTTGCCCACCCATACGCCCTATGACGGCTCGTCGAAACTCTTCACCATCGGGCTGAAGCCGCTCGATCCGGCGGATTGGATCGAGGTCGACGGCCATCTTCTGCCCTACCTCGCCGAGAAGCGCCGGCTCTATGCCGAAATCCCGGAGCGGGTTTTCGTCGAGGAGGGCGGCACGCGGGACGCACAGCAGGAAGTGCTCGAATTGCTCGGCGCGCATCTGCCTGGGAGATTTCCGCGCACCCATCGCCGCACCGATATGGGCATCGAGGTGATGGACGCCGCGAACCACCCTGCCCTCCCTTCGGGTCTCGCCGACGCACCGCTGGTCGCGGCCTCGCTGCTGGTGCAGGAAGACCTGATCCTGATGCGCCGCGACGACAGCGGCTGGCGGCTCGCCGCGGGTTCGCTGTGCTTCCCCTCATCCTGGTCGCTCCAGGAGAAGTTCGGCAAGCCGCTGCAGCAGATTCACGCCCCGGTGCCGGGTTTTGGTCCCGGTACCCGGCCTGCCGAACTCATAAATCGCATGTTCGACGGTCTCCAGGGCCAGGCGGTCGAGCGTTACAACTGGTCGATCCAGTCGGGCGATGCGCTGTACCATCCGCTGTCCAATATCGAGCGCATGGACCGCGCCACAAACCGGCCGACACGCTTCCCCGACGGTGACGTCAAGGCGCACGCCTTCATCCGTGTCGAGCGGCAGACGCTGCGCAAGCTTCCCGCGTCGGGCGATATCCTGTTCACCATCCGCATCCATCTCGACCCGTTCGCCGTGCTGGCGCGGCATCCGAACCGGGCGACGCTGGCGCTGTCCTTCGCCGCCCAACTCGACGCGCTCGATCTCGACCAGCTCGACTACAAGGGCCTGACATCGGACCGCGACCGGCTGGTCGAACGACTGAAGACGATGGCCGGCTGAAGCCGCCTACAGGCTGCCCGCCACGAAATCAACGAATGTCCTTGCCCTGACGCTGGCCTTGCGTCCGGCCGGAAACAGCGCCCACAATTCAACAGGCGGCAGCACCCAGTCGACCAGGATCGGCCGCACCGCACCGCTGCGCAGTTCTGCGTCGAACATCCATTCGGAGCCGACCGTGAAGCCGATGCCGGCAAGTACTGCCTCACGTATCCCTTCGGCGGAAGTCACGCGCAGCCGCCCTTGGCCGGCAAGCGAAATCTCTTCGGCGCCTCGCCGGAACGCCCAGCGATTGGAAGTGCCTGCTCGGACGAAAAGGATCGCCTCGTGCCGCGACAGCTCATCCGGCGCGATGGGTTCGCCCTCGCGTGCTAGGTACGAGGGTGCTGCCACTACGAGACGACGACAGGTGGCGATCTTGCGCCCGATATGAGCAGGGGCGAAGCTTTCACCCAGACGCAGCATGACATCTACCCCTTCCTCGACGAGGTCGACGTTCCTGTCGTCCATCGCCACCTCGACGTCGAGCCTCGGATGAGCGTCCAGGAACGCTTTCAGCCTCGGCACGACATGCAGGCGGCCGAAGGTTACCGACGTACCGATGCGCAGCAACCCGGTAAGCGCCGCCGCAGTGCCACGGGCCGCGTTCTCTGCTTCGTCGGCCTCGTCGACCGCGCGCTTCGCGCCTTCATAGAAGCTTAGGCCCGCATCGGTCGGCGAGAGACCTCGGGTGGTGCGCGACAGCAGGCGAACGCCGAGCCGCTCCTCGAGCTGAGCGATGGCCTTCGAGACGGCTGGCTGCCCGACGCGCAAATGCCGCGCAGCCGCCGAGAACGAGCCGGTTTCGATGACCCTTATAAAGGTGTTCATCACCATGAGCCTGTCCATCTATTCCACCTTGGAATTAGTAATATGTTTTTGTTCACTCTACCTGACCCACTCAGGAATGGCCAATTGGGCGGTTGTCAAATCCATCCAGCCATTCGGAGAACCAAAATGGGCAAGCTCAACAACAAGGTCGCCATCGTCACCGGTGCCGCGCGAGGCATCGGTGCGGGCATCGCCAAACGACTGGCGGCGGAAGGCGCCGCCGTCATCGTCAACTACGCCTCCAGCCGTGAGGCTGCGGAACGCACGGTCAAGGAGATCGTCGCCGCCGGTGGCAAGGCTACTGCGGTCCGGGGCGACGTGGCCGATGCCGCCGAAGTGGAGAAGATGTTCGAGGCCGCCGAGATCGCATTTGGCAAGCCAAGCATTCTGATCAACAATGCCGCGACCGCCAGCTTCGGCACTTTCGAGGAAGCCAGTGAGGCGGATTATCGGCGGCTCTTCGACACCAACGTACTGGGCACGATCCTGACCACGAAGGCGGCCATGCGCCACTTCCCCGAGACCGGCGGCAGCATCGTCAACATCGGCACGATCTCGAGCTGGAACCCAGTGCCAAACACCAGCCTCTATTCCGCCAGCAAAGCGGCGATCGATACGCTGACGCTTAGCCTGTCGAGAGAACTCGGAGCCCGCAACATCCGTGTCAACATCGTGGCGCCCGGCTATACCCATACAGAAATGACCGAAGGCATGGTTGGCACCGATTTCGGCAATATGCTGATCGCTGGCGTCCCCCTTGGCCAGCGCTTCGGCAAGCCGGACGACATCGCCCCGACCGTGGCCTTCCTCGCCTCGGACGAGGCGGCGTGGCTGACCGGCGAACGCATCAACGCGTCCGGCGGCGCTCGCTGATACGACGCCGGCTCAACATCCGCCACCGGCAGGCCATGGCCTCCCGGTGGCATCGCCGAGCACCTCCACGGCGGCGCTCCCAAGCGTTTCGCCGCTTTTCCCTTTATTGTGACAATGATCTATGGTTTGTCGCGCCGCGGCCAAGCGGCTGTTCTGGAGTGTTTTTTGAGGAGTGCTCGATAAAATGGCGACTGAAAACTGGCCCGTTTACGGTGAGATCACCGGCCCTGTGGTGATGATCGGCTTTGGCTCGATCGGACGGGGAACGCTGCCGCTGATCGAGCGCCATTTCAAGTTCGACAAGTCGCGCATGACGGTCCTCGACCCGCGCGACACCGACCGCAAGCTGCTCGACGAGCGCGGCATCGCCTTCGTCCAGGAAGCGGTGACCGAGAAGAATTACAAGAAGCTCCTGACCCCGCTGCTGACCAATGGCGGCGGCCAGGGCTTTTGCGTCAACCTGTCGGTCGATACCGGCTCGGTCGACCTGATGCGGCTCTGCCGCAAGCTCGGCGTGCTCTACATCGACACTGTCGTCGAGCCCTGGCTCGGGTTCTATTTCGACGCCAAGGCCGACAATGCCAGCCGCACCAACTATGCGCTGCGCGAAGCCCTGATCAAGGAAAAGCACGACAAGCCCGGCGGCGCCACGGCGGTCTCCACCTGCGGTGCCAATCCCGGCATGGTCTCGTGGTTCGTCAAGCAGGCGCTGGTCAATCTCGCCACCGATCTTGGCCTGGAATTCTCGGAGCCCGCGCAGGAAGACCGCGAGGGCTGGGCCAAGCTGATGAAGAAGGCCGGCGTCAAGGGCATCCACATCGCCGAGCGCGACACGCAGCGCACCAAGAAGCCGAAGCCGATGGATGTGTTCTGGAACACCTGGTCGGTCGAGGGCTTCATCTCCGAAGGCTTGCAGCCGGCCGAACTTGGCTGGGGCACACACGAAAAATGGATGCCGAAGAACGGCAAGAAGCACAAGCATGGCTCCAAGGCCGCGATCTATCTGGAGCAGCCGGGCGCCAACACGCGCGTGCGCTCATGGTGCCCGACGCCGGGCGCCCAGTACGGCCTGCTGGTGACACACAACGAGGCGATCTCGATCGCCGATTTCTTCACCGTGCGTTCCAAGAAGGGCAAGGTCCAGTACCGCCCGACCTGCCACTATGCCTACCATCCCTGCAACGATGCGATGCTGTCGCTGGACGAGATGTTCGGCGCTGCCGGCAAGCCGCAGCCGGTGCACCACGTGCTCGACGAGAACGAACTGGTCGACGGCGTCGACGAGCTCGGCGTCCTGCTTTACGGTCATGACAAGAATGCCTACTGGTACGGCTCGCAGCTTTCGCTGGCCGAGGCGCGCAAGCTGGCGCCCTATCAGAACGCCACCGGCATGCAGGTCACCTCGGCGGTTCTCGCCGGCATGGTCTGGGCTCTCGAAAATCCGGACGCCGGCATCGTCGAGGCCGACGAAATGGACTACAGGCGCTGCCTCGACGTGCAGTCGCCCTATCTCGGGCCGGTCAAGGGTTACTACACCGACTGGACACCGCTCGACAGGCGCCCGGGCCTGTTCCCGGAGGATCTCGACCGCAGCGACCCGTGGCAATTCCGCAACATCCTCGTCCGATAGCATGCCCCATTACCTTGCAATCGCCCGGAAATCGGGCGATTGAAGGGATGCGGCCTAGACAGCCTTGTGCGTCCCGTTGGGCGCACAAGGCACACTCTAGCACTTTGGGCGTTCGCATCGTGCTTTCCAAAATCGAAGCCGATTTTTGGGCCGATGCGTTTGGAGAGGATTTCATATGACTATTGCGCGCAAATTTCTTTCGATGGGCATGGCGGGTGCCGTGGCCTCGATGCTTGCTGCCTGTGCCACCAGCGGTCCCGGCGAGCCGCCGATGGCAGCCTCGCCGAAAGGCGTCGAAGGCTCCTGGATCGACGCCAAGGGCACCGGCCTGTCGACCTTCACCGCCGGGAAATTCGCGACGGTGGCCACCGACACCGGCCAGAAGCTGGCGGATGGCAGCTACACGATGACCGGCGCCACGTCGGTGCAGATCAACGGCACATCGCTGATCCGCCAGACCGGTGTCAGCTTCAACTGCCTGCTGGTGTCGACCAGCCAGCTGAACTGCACCAGTTCGTCCGGCCAGAACTTCGTGCTGACGCGACGCACCTGAACGAGCAGGGGTTCGCCTCATAGCGCCTCACGAGGGACGGCGGTCAACAGACCGCGGTCCCTTTTTTTGCGCCAGAAAACACCCCGGGGTTTTCGCCGGAAAATACAGCCGGCATTTCCGCTTGCGTCTGCCGAAACGCGATGGGAACATGGTCAAAATGCTGGCTGTTATGTCCCAGTCAAGCAAGGGTGTTAAACGCCTCTGATCAGCCTGCCGGGAGACGAAGATGAAGAAGCTTGCCGCCATTGCCGCCCTTTCCGTATCGACGCTCGGCCTGTCGGCCGGCGCATCCTTTGCCGACTACACACTGAACATTTTGCATTTCAACGATTGGCACAGCCGCATCGAAGGCAACAACAAATACGAATCGACCTGTTCGGCCGATGAGGAGACCAAGGGCGAATGCATTGGCGGCGCCGGCCGGCTGGTCACCGCGATCGCCCAGGAACGCAAGAAGCTCGAAGGCCAGAACGTACTGCTGCTCAATGCAGGTGACAGCTTCCAAGGATCGCTGTTCTACACCACCTACAAGGGCGCCGTGGAAGAGGAATTCCTCAATCAGATAAAACCCGACGCTGTGACGCTCGGCAACCACGAATTCGACGACGGCGAGAGCGCGCTGGTGCCTTATCTCGACAAGGCGAAGTTTCCGGTCGTCAGTGCCAATGTCGTGCCCAACGACAAGTCCGGCGCGGCGGGCAAGATCAAGCCGTCGATCGTCGTGGAGGTCGGCGGCCAGAAGATCGGCATTGTCGGCGCCGTCACCAACGACACGCCCGAACTCGCCTCCCCCGGCCCCAACATCGCCATCGCGGACGACGTCAAGTCGATCACCGCTGAGGTCGAGAAGCTCAAGGCGCAAGGCGTCAACAAGATCATCGCCGTGACCCATATCGGCTACAACCGGGAGCGCGACGTCATCGCCAAGATCCCGGGCATCGACGTGGTCGTCGGCGGCCACAGCCATACGCTTTTGTCGAATACCGATCCGAAGGCGGCAGGCCCCTATCCGACGATGGCCGACAATCCCGACGGCTACAAGGTGCCGGTCGTGCAGGCGGCGTCCTATTCGAAATATCTCGGCGAGTTCAAAGTCGTGTTCGACGACAATGGTATCGTCAAATCGGCGAGCGGCGATCCGATCTCTCTCGACAAGTCGATCACGCCGGATCCAGCCGTGCTCGCCCGCATCAAGGAGCTTGGCGCGCCGATCGAAGCCTTGAAGAACAAGGAGGTCGCCGAGACCACCGACGTCATCGACGGCAGCCGCGAGAGCTGCCGCGTCCATGAATGCGCGATGGGCAACCTCGTTTCCGACGCCATCCTCGACCGCGTCAAGGGACAGGGCGTCGAGANGTCGAGATCGTCATCTCCAATGGCGGCGGCCTGCGCGCCTCGATCGACAAGGGCATCGTCACCATGGGTGAGGTGCTGACGGTGCTGCCGTTCCAGAACACGCTGGCGACCTTCCAGATCTCCGGCAAGGACCTGGTCGCCGGCCTCGAAAGCGGCCTCAGCCAGATCGAGGACGGCGCCGGCCGCTTCCCGCAGGTCGCCGGCCTGAAATATTCCTTCGACAAGTCGGTCGCGCCCAATGCCGGCCGCGTCAAGTCGGTCGAAGTGATGGAGAACGGCGCCTGGGCGCCGATCAATCCCGACAAGGACTATCTGGTCGCCACCAACAATTACGTCCGCCAGGGTGGCGACGGCTACAAGGTCTTCGCCGAAAAGGCCAAGAAGGCCTACGACTACGGCCCCGGCCTCGAACAGGTGGTTGCCGACTATCTCGGCGCGCATCGGCCCTACACGCCCAAGCTCGACGGCCGCATCACCGAGATTGCCGCGACGGTCGCGGCGGCACCGGCGGCAGAACCGGCAAAGCCCGCCGAACCGGCGAAGCCAGCGCCGGCCGAAGCCGCCAAGCCGGCTGAACCGGCGAAGCCCGCGGACGCGGCACCGGCAATGCCTGAACTGCCCGCCAACTCCGGCGATATCGCCAACAAGCCGCCGGCCATGTCGACAGAGGCTGCACCTGCCGAGCCGGCAAAGCCGGCCGAGACGGCTCCTGCACCGGCAGCACCCGCCCCGGCAGCCCCCGCGCCCGCCGAGCCGGCAAAACCCGCCGAGGCCGCGCCGGCTACGGACAATCATGTGATCGTTGCCGGCGACACCTACTGGGACCTGGCAAAGAAGGCTTATGGCGACGCGACCAAGTGGAAGCTCATCTATGATGCCAACAAGGCTCAGAGGCCGCACCGGCTTATGCCCGGCGCATCGCTGACCATTCCAGCGAAGTAGCCTCACTTTACCTCTTCCAGCACCAAGCCTGCCTGGGAAACCGGGCGGGTTTTGTGTTTTCAGGCTAAGGTGCGGCCAGACGCTGCATTGAAAGCGCGCGCAAGATGGTTAGGTTCGCGTCTCCTGGAGAACCCTTATGACGCTTTCCACCTCCGTCGATGCCAAGGCCGCGAAAGCCATCGGCCCGTTGCCTGCCGGCCACCTGCCGGTCAAGACGGGCAAGGTGGGCGTCGTACTGGTCAATCTCGGCACGCCGGACGGTACCGATTTCAAGCCAATGTGGCGCTATCTCAGGGAATTCCTGTCCGATCCGCGTGTCATCGAGCTCAACAAGGCGATCTGGTATCCGATCCTCTATGGCCTGGTGCTCACCATGCGGCCGAAGAAGTCGGGCGCCAACTACGCCAGGATCTGGAACCGGGAGAAGAACGAGTCGCCGCTACGCACCTATACGCGCGCTCAGAGCGAGAAACTGGCCGAGGCATTGCGCGACCTGCCCAATGTCGTGGTCGATTGGGCGATGCGTTACGGAAATCCGTCGACGGCTAGCGTCGTAGAGAGGCTGGTCGCGCAAGGCTGCGATCGCATTCTTTCATTCCCGCTCTATCCGCAATATTCGGCGACCACCACCGCGACCGCCAATGACCAGCTGTTTCGCGCCTTGATGAAGATGCGTCGCGCGCCTGCGGTGCGCAGCGTGCCGTCCTACCATGACGAGCCGGTCTACATCGAGGCGCTGGCGCGTTCGATCGAACAGCATCTGGCGACGCTCGATTTCACACCCGAGGTTGTCATCACCTCCTATCACGGCATCCCGAAGCCCTATTTCGAGAAGGGCGATCCCTATCATTGCCACTGCCAGAAGACGACACGCCTGCTGCGCGAACGGCTCGGCTGGGATGACAAGAAACTGATCATCACCTTCCAGTCGCGCTTCGGCGCGCAGGAATGGCTGCAGCCCTATACCGACAAGACGGTGGAGAAACTGGGCAAGGACGGTGTGAAGTCGATCGCCATCGTCAATCCCGGCTTTTCCGTCGACTGCATCGAGACGCTGGACGAGATTGGCCGCGAGGCCGCCGAAACTTTCCATCATGCCGGCGGCAAGAACTTCGCCCACATCCCTTGTCTCAACGACAGCGCCGAGGGCATGGCGGTGATCGAGGCGCTGGTGCGGCGCGAACTCTCCGGCTGGGCCTGACGCCGGAACAACGGCCACTCCGGGGCGTTGAGGCGCACCTTCCGGAGCGTTCGATGCCCCGCCAACTCGACCTCAGAACTGGCCGGCCCGTCTGGTCCGCCTATCGGGCGCCTGCGGTGCCGACGACCGCGCTGACCCGTGACGCCAAGGCCGATGTGCTGATCGTCGGCATGGGTATCAGCGGCGCCATGATGGCCGAAGTACTGACGGCGGACGGCTATTCCGTGATCTGCATCGACCGGCGCGGACCGGTGAAAGGCTCGACCGCCGCGACCACGGCACTGGTCGAATTCGAACTCGACCAGCCGCTTTCAGTGTTGATCAAGATGATCGGCGAGTCCAAAGCGCAGCAGGCCTGGAGACGCTCGCGGCTCGCCATTTCCAGTCTGGCCGGTCGTATCGAGGATCTGGCCATCGACTGCCGCCTGAGCCGTACCCAATCGCTCTATCTGGCCGGCACCATGCTCAGCACTTCGGAACTGCGGGACGAAACCGAAGCCCGCCGGCAAGCGGGTATCGCCGCAACGTATCTCGCTCCGCAGCAGCTGGCCGAGCGCTACGGCATCGCCCGTGACGGCGCCATCCTCAGCCACGGCAATATCGCGCTCGACCCGCGCAAGCTGACCGCCGGGCTGCTGTTGAAGGCGTTGGAGCGCAAGGCATGTTTCCACGCCCCCGTCGAGGCAACAAGGATCGAGGACAGTGCCGACGCGGTGGTCGTGGCGACCAAGGGTGGCCCGACGATCACGGCGCGGCATGTTGTTCTGGCCACCGGCTATGAACTGGTCGACATCGTGCCGGCGGCCGCTCACCGGATCATCTCGACCTGGGCTATAGCGACACGCCCGCAGCCGCGAAAGCTCTGGCCGCAGGCAGCTTTCATCTGGGAAGCATCCGAGCCCTATCTCTACGCCAGGGCGACAGCCGACGGCAGGGTCATCTGCGGCGGCGAGGACGAGGACTTCATCGACGAGGCACGCCGCGACGAACTGATCGCCGACAAGAGCGCGCGCATCGCCGCAAAACTTAGCCGGCTGTTTCCACGTCTCGACGTCAGGCCTGAATTTGCCTGGACCGGTTCCTTCGGCACCACGACCACCGGCCTGCCCTATATCGGCGCCATTCCGAGACACCCGCGCATTCATGCCGTGATGGGTTACGGCGGCAACGGCATCACCTTCTCGCGGATTGCCTCGGAGATCGTCTCAGCCTCCATCGGCGGCTTCGACGACACGGATGCAGGCCTGTTTGCCTTCAACCGCTAGCTGCAGACCCGCAAACAATCCCTCATCACCTGATTGTAACGTTGCTGAAACACACTTAAGTCTTTGCTGAAGCTGGCTGCGCGGGAATGGCTCGCGCGACTTGCTTCTGAGGGAGAGCCAAATGGATTTCAGTGGTTTCGATATTGCGGTCGTAGTGCTGGTCGCGCTTGTCGTGCTGGTGCTGTTCAAAGGCATCAAGACAATTCCGCAAGGCTACAACTATACCGTCGAACGTTTCGGCCGTTATACAAGGACACTGAGCCCAGGCCTCAACATCATCACGCCGTTCGTCGACCGCATCGGCGCCAAGATGAACATGATGGAGCAAGTGCTCGACGTTCCGAGCCAGGAGATCATCACCCGCGACAATGCCATCGTCGGTGTCGACGGCATCGCCTTCTTCCAGATCCTCAATGCGGCACAGGCGGCCTATCAGGTTGCCGGCCTGCAAAACGCCATCCTCAACCTGACGATGACCAACATCCGCACCGTCATGGGTTCGATGGACCTCGACGAACTGTTGTCCAACCGCGACGCCATCAACGAGCGCTTGCTGCGCGTCGTCGACGAGGCCGCGCATCCGTGGGGCATCAAGATCACCCGCGTCGAGATCAAGGACATCAACCCGCCGGCCAACCTGATCGAATCGATGGGCCGCCAGATGACCGCCGAGCGTAACAAGCGGGCGCAGATTCTCGCCGCCGAAGGCCTCAAGCAGTCGCAGATCCTCGAAGCCGAGGGCCGCAAGGAAGCCGCCTTCCGCGACGCCGAGGCCCGCGAGCGCTCGGCCGAAGCGGAAGCCCGCGCCACCCAGGTGGTGTCGGAAGCCATTTCCAAGGGCGACGTGCAGGCGCTGAACTACTTCGTCGCCCAGAAATACACCGAGGCACTGGGCAAGATCGGCTCGGCCACCAACAGCAAGATCGTGCTGATGCCTTTCGAGGCGTCGTCGCTGATCGGTTCGCTCGGCGGCATCGGCGAGATCGCCAGGGAAGTGTTCAAGGGCGACGGCCCGGCCGGCACGCAGCGGCAGGTTTCACGCCCGCCCGTCGTCAAGCCAAGCGACAATTGATGTCTGCGGTTTGGGAGTAGACCATGATCGACCGTGTCATTTCCGAACTCGGCCCGTGGAGCTGGATGGTCCTGGGCTTCGTCCTGCTGGTGATGGAAATCATCGCGCCGGGCATCTTCATGCTGTGGATCGGCATCGCGGCGCTCATCATCGGGGCGCTGTCGCTGCTGATCTGGGATGTGGCCATCTGGACTTGGCAGGTCCAGGTACTCGCTTTCCTCGCGCTTTCGCTGGTCTCTGCCTATGTCGGCAAGAAACTGGTCGGCGGGCGCCATGATCCGACGGACCAGCCGCTGCTCAACCGGCGCGGCGCCCAGATGGTCGGCAAGATGGCGACCCTTGCCGAGCCGATCAGGGACGGCCGTGGCCGCATCAAGCTCGGCGATACGCTGTGGCGCGTCTCTGGCCCGGATCTGCCGGCCGGCACGCAGGTCCGTGTCACGAGTGCGGCGGATACAGACCTGGAACTCACGGTGGAGCGGGTCTGAATCTTCAGACTGCGCTAAGGTATCGAGATTCAGGTCAGGCCGCGTCGAAAACGATGGCTTTCGAGAACTGGAGCGGAGCGGACATTTGGGTCCGTGAGCACCGGAAGCGCAGAAAGCCGTCGTTTGCAGGCCGGCCTCACCTGAATACCGATACCTTAGGCGGCGCCGATGCGAAGCAGGTCGTGGAAATGCACCACGCCCAGCGGCATGTTGTTCTTGGTCACCACCAGGGCGCCGATATTGTGCTCGTTGAGCAGCGCGATCGCCGTACCGGCAAGCGTCTGCGGGTCGACCGTCTTGGGCGTGCGGGTCATCACCTCGTCGACGATGACGTCGGCCAGGTTACGGTGCAGGTTGCGGGCAACATCGCCATCAGTGATGATCCCGGCCAATTCGCCGTTGGCGTCGACGATCAGGACGCAGCCGACCTTCTTCTGCGACAGCGTCATCACCGCTTCCGGCATCTTTGTGCCGAGCGAAGCCAGCGGAACCTGGTCGCCGACCCGCATGATCTCCGAGACCAGGGTCAGGTTGGCGCCAAGCTGGCCGCCGGGATGAAAGGTGCGGAAATGGTCCGGCGTGAAGCCGCGCGCCTCGAGCAGCGCGATCGCCAGCGCGTCGCCAATGACCAGTTGCAGCAGGGTCGACGTCGTCGGCGCCAGACCGTGCGGGCAGGCCTCCGGGGTGCGTGGCAAAAGCAGCACGACGTCGGCGGCCCGCGCCAGCGCCGATGTCTCTCCGGACGTGATGGCGATGAGCGGAATGGAGAAGCGCCTGGAATAGGCGACGATGCCCAGCATCTCCTTGCTCTCGCCAGACCACGAGATGGCGATGATGGCGTCGTCCTTGGCGATCATGCCGAGATCGCCATGGTTGGCCTCGACGGGATGGACGAAGAAAGCCGGCGTACCGGTCGAGGCAAGCGTCGCCGCGATCTTCGAACCGATATGGCCGCTTTTGCCGACACCAGTGACGATGAGCCGGCCTTCGATCTTCGAGATCATCTCGACGGCCTGGGCGAAAGGTGCGGCCAGGCCGTTCTCCAGCGCTTCGGCCAGGGCTGCGATCCCGGCCTGTTCGGTCGTCACCGTTCTCAGCGCCGAAGCGATCGACGCCTGCCTGTCCAAGGGCTTCTTATCGAGGGATTTCGCATGCATGGGTGATGCGATTAGCGCTTTGCCGCCCGCCTGTCCAACAGAATTGACCCATGGATATCGGCCGGGCTGTGAGACGGAATGGGCCAGCGACAGGCATGAAAACAGGAAGCTTAACGAAGGCGGTATGATTCCCTTTCGAAATCGGCGTCCGGGACCCGGTAAGGGACCCGTCTCAACCCTCCGTTAACCATCCCCATTTACGGTTCGGTAAGTATGGCGCTCAAGGCGCCGCGCAAGCAGTGGTGGCGATGTCCGGGGTCCAGCCAGAAAAATCGACAGGACGACAGGGCAAGGCGGTCTGCGTCTTGCTGCTGGCGACCAGCATGTTTGCCTTGCTGCGCCCGGCACCGCTGCATGCCCAGGAGACGGAACTGCGCGGCGAGGTGTCCGAATCGGCGATCCTGTCCGACCAGCAGCGCAAGGCGCGGCAGCTTGCCTTGGCAAGACAGGGCCAGCAGGCACCGGCCAACGCCGTGCAGGACGCACAGGCCGACACCTATCTGCCGGCCAGCGCCGGCGCCGTGCCTGACGATACGGACAGCAACGACGCAAGCGCGTCCGGCAGCATTTTCGACCCGCCGCAGGCGACCGACGATAGCTCCGCCGATACTTCGAAGCCGCCCAAGCCTCGCCGCCGTCCATCGACTGGCGGGAAGGCGGATCAGGACAAGACCAAGGCGGGCTCCAAGACTTCCGACAAGACTTCCGACAAGGCGGCAGACAAGTCGAAAAAGAAGAAAAAAACGACGTCCACCGATATCACCGCTTCAACGACGGTCTCCACGACGGATGCAGCCGATACGACGGACACGGGCGAGGAGACGGCCAACCGCCGTGTCCGCACCATCGACAGCGCCGACAAGCAAAAGCTCGACCCCGGTGCCGAGCGCACCGACGCCATCGAAGGCCAGAAGAGGAAGCCAGAGGAAGACCCGTTCGCCGCCCCCGGCGTCAAATGGGGTTCCTTCGTCATCCGGCCGACGATCGAACAGGGCCTGACCGCCACGTCGAACGGCGATTCGAGCAGCGCCGGCAAATCGGCGCTGCTGTCGGAGACGGCGCTGCGCTTTTCCGCCACTTCCGACTGGCGCGAGAACTCTGCTGTCATTGATGGCTACGGCCTGTTCCGCGAAACGGTGTCGGGTTATCCCGTTCACAATGCGCAGGGCCGCATCGAAGGCCAGTACAATGTCGACCTCGACAACGAGTTGCGCGCCATCGCCAAGCTCGGCTACGAGGCCGTGCCGGAATCGGCATCATCGCCGGACGCCATTGCCGGCGTCAGCACCCAGCCGCTGCGGCAGACCGTCGACGGCAGCCTTGCCGTCGAAAAGGCGGTCGGCAAGATGCAGTACACGCTGACCGGCGCGGTTGCGCACGACTTCTACGGCGACGCCAAGCTTTCGGACGGCACCTCGCTCTCGCAGAAGGACCAGGACAACACGCTCTATACGGCGACTTTGCGCACCGGTTACGAAATCTCCCCCGCCCTCACCCCGTTCAGCGAAATCGAGGTCGGCCGCCGCATCTACGATCAGCGCATCGACAACGAAGGCTTCGAGCGCTCCTCGACGCGGCTCGGCGCCCGTGCCGGCCTGCAGCTCGACATGGGCGAGAAGCTCTCGGGCGAATTCTCGGCGGGGTGGCTGCGCGAAGCGATCGATGACAAGAGCCTGGAGCCCATTTCAGGCGCCACCGTCAACGCCGCCCTCAAATGGTCGCCCGAGCGTGGCACCATGATCGGCCTGACCGGCAGCAGCACCGTCGAGACCACGACCACCGCAGGTGAAAGCGGCGATATCCTCTACTCCGGCCGCCTGACCGGCGAGCGGCAGATCCGTGCCAACCTCACCGGCAACGCGGCCCTGGGCCTCGACTGGCGCAACTATGTCGGCATCGACGGCCATGACAGGATTTTGAGCGCCGAGGCCAGACTGACCTGGTGGCTGAACCGCTATGCCGGGCTCACCACCAAGGTGAGGACCGAAAAGCTGACCAGCAATTTGCCAGGCCGCGACTACACCGCCAACAGCATCTATCTCGGCGTGAAGGTGCAGCAGTGAAGGCGCCTGCAACGCCAAGGATGTGTTGAGATTCAGGTCAGGCGGCGCCGAGAATGGTGGGTTCCGAGAACCGGAACGGAGCGTACGTTTGGGTACGTGAGTACCGGAAGCGCAGGAAGCCGCCATTCGCAGGCCGGCCTCACCTGAATATCAGCACATCCTAGAATGCTGCCCCGCGCCGCTCTGATGGCTTCATCTCGTCGAGAAGCGTGCGGATGACGCCGGCCATGCTGTGGTTCATGTCGCTTCGCCACAGCGCGAAGGCGACATTGGCCTCGACGAAGCCTTCCGGGGAGCCGCAGTCGAAGGTGCGGCCCTGATAGTGGTAGCCGTAGAAGGCCTGCTGCTTCTCCAGCTTCAGCATCGCATCGGTGAGCTGGATCTCGTTGCCGGCGCCCTTCTCCTGCCCTTCGAGGATCTTGAAGATCTCGGGCTGCAGGATGTAGCGGCCGTTGATGTACAGGTTCGACGGCGCGGTGCCGGTCTTTGGCTTCTCGACCATTTCGGTGATGCGGAAGCCGTGATGGGTCGGTTCGCCCCGGCCGACAATGCCATATTTATGGGCTTCGGCCGGATCGCACTCCTGCACGGCGATGATGTTGTTGCCGGTCTCGGCGTAGAGATCGACCATCTCCTTCATGCAGCTCTTTTCCGACTGCATGATCATGTCGGGCAACAGCAGCGCGAACGGCTCGTCGCCGACCAGTTCGCGCGCGCACCAGACGGCATGGCCAAGCCCCATCGGCACCTGCTGGCGGGTGAAGCTCGTCTGTCCCGGCGCCGGCTGCAGCCGCTGCAACCGGGCAAGCTGCTCGTCCTTGCCGCGCTGGGCGAGCGTGTCATAGAGCTCGAACTGGATATCGAAATGATCCTCGATGACCGCCTTGTTGCGACCGGTGACGAAGATGAAATGTTCGATGCCCGCCTCGCGCGCCTCATCCACCACATACTGGATGACCGGCCGGTCGACGACGGTCAGCATTTCCTTGGGAACAGCCTTGGTGGCGGGGAGAAACCGCGTGCCGAGACCAGCGACTGGAAAAACTGCCTTGCGAACTCTCTTCATACGCCAATTATCCATTTGATGGCTGGCTCCGCAATCCCTGTCCGGCGACATTTTCACGCCGGATTTGAGGATTACTGGCAGGACCGAGGGGAAACTCCCATCCGTAAAGCATCGAGACGTCTTTTCGTTCCAGGCATTGCCTATGGTAAACTAATTCATAACCCGGTTCGGCGATGAATGGTCTTTCCTGAGACAGAGAAGGAGGAAGAGATGTCCGTTCGCAATGCCGCAAAACGTTTCACCAGCGTCATGACGGCGGCCAGCCTCTCGCTCGCTATGCTGATGCCTGCCGGGCCGGCCTTCGCCGACGCCGGTTTCCGGCAATGGGTCGCCGGCTTCCGCGCCACGGCCGTGGCGGGCGGCGTTGCCGGCTCTGTCTACGATCAGGCTTTCAGGAGTATCAACGAACCCGATCCGGTGGTGCTGGAAAAGGCCCGCACCCAGCCCGAATTCACCGCGCCCGCCTGGGACTATTTCGACAACCGCGTGCATGACCAGTCCGTCGCCGTCGGGCAGCAGATGGCGAAAAAGTGGAAGCCGTGGCTGGACAGGATCGAGGCGAAGTTCGGCGTCGACCGCTACATTCTGCTGGCCATCTGGTCGATGGAATCGAACTATGGCGAAATCCTCAAGCGCGACGACATCATGCGCAATGTCGTGCGTTCGCTGGCGACGCTTGCCTATGGCGATCCGAAGCGGTCCAAATATGCCCGCACACAGCTGGTCGCGGCGCTGAAGATCCTGCAGACCGGCGACATCGACGAAGGCCACCTGATGGGCTCCTGGGCCGGCGCCATGGGCCAGACCCAGTTCATCCCCACCAGCTACCAGCACTATGCCGTCGACATGGACGGCAACGGCAAGCGCGATATCTGGAATTCCATCCCCGACGCGCTGGCGACATCGGCCAATCTGTTGAAGAAGAATGGCTGGCAGGCCGGCAAGACCTGGGGCTATGAAGTCGCCTTGCCGGCGGGAAAACTGCCGGCCGGCTCGAAAACCCTGGCGCAATGGCAGGCGCTCGGCGTCGTCAGGGCCAGCGGCAAGCCGTTCAAGAACCTCACCGACAAGGCGACGCTCAAAGTGCCGGATGGCCGCGGCGGGCCGGCGTTCCTGATGATCAGGAATTTCTCGGTGATCAAGGCCTACAACAACGCCGACAAATATGCCCTCGCCGTCGGCCTTCTTGCCGATGAGATCGCCGGCTCCAGCGGTCTTGTGCAGGATTGGAAGCGGCCTTTCACCAAGCTCAGTTTCGAGGAACGGCAGGAGCTGCAGAAGCGGCTTTCGCAACATGGGCTTTACGACGGCAAGTTCGATGGCAAGATCGGCGACGGATCGAAGACCGCCATCATGGCCTATCAGGCAAAGGTCGGCTTGACCCAGGACGGGTATCCGAGCATGGAAGTGCTCAAATGGCTCCGGCAAAAATAGAGCCGGCCACGGCGCCGAGTGCGTTTTTGGCGGACGCACCAGGCGCAACGTTACTTTGAACTTGCGCCCGGTCCCAAAACCGGCTCGTTTTGTGGGGTGGGCGCAAGGGGAGGAGGAGTGATTGGTTTCGGCCGCGCGTATCGCGATCCTTGTTCGCCGCATGCCGATCCTGATTCTGGCAATCGTTCTGCTGGTGATCGGCGCTGCCAGTGCCTTCCATGCGCCGGCCATGGCGCAGGAGCAGCAGCAAAATCGTGGCTGGTCGTTGCGCGACCTTCTGTTTCCGCGCCGCAGCGAGCGGTTTGAGCCGCCGCCGACCATCCAGAAGGCAAGACCCAAGGCGAAAAAGCCGCGCGCTCCCCGTCCGCCCGCGGAGCCGGAAACCCCGGTGGTCGACAAGGCGCCGGATGCCCGTACCGTCCTGGTGGTCGGCGACTTCATGGCGGCCGGCCTGTCCGAAGGCCTGGACACCGCCTTCGCGGAGAATCCCGGCGTCAGGATCGTCGTTCGCTCCAATGGTTCGTCCGGTTTCGTGCGCGACGATTTCTACAACTGGCCCGAACAGATCAAGTCGCTGATCGAGACCGAGAAACCGGCCGCCGTGGTCGTCATGCTAGGGTCCAACGACCGTCAGCAGATGATGGTGGGGGACGTTCGCGAGCAACCCCGGTCCGAGAACTGGACCAAGGAATACGAGCGCCGCACCGACGAACTCGGCAAAGCCATCGCCAGCACCAAGGTGCCGTTCCTTTGGGTCGGCATGCCGGCCTTCCGGGTGGCGAAGATGACCTCCGACATGCTGGCCTTCAACGACATCTACCATTCGGCGGCCCAGAAGAACGGCGGCGAGTTCGTCGATGTCTGGGATGGCTTCGTCGACGAGAACGGCGCCTTCATCACCAGCGGCCCCGACATGAACGGCCAGCCGGTGCGGCTGCGCGCCGATGACGGCATCAACGTCTCGAAAGCCGGCAAGCGCAAGCTCGCCTTCTACACAGAAAAGCCGCTGATGAAGATCCTCGGTCTGGCCGCGTCCGGAAACATGGCCCCGGCCGCCGCACCGGCAGGCGCCCCTGTCGAGGCCCCGGCGTCGGCCGCCGCACCCATCGTCATCGACCGCACCGTGCCCATGCTGCTCAGCGATCCGGCGCTCGACGGCGGCACCGAACTGCTCGGCGCCGCGCCGCCGGCAAAGGCCAATCCGGCTCTTCCCGGTGAAAGACTGGTGATCGAGGGCAAGGCGCCGGCGGCTTCACCCGGCCGTGCAGACGATTTTTCCTGGCCGCCCAAGACAAGCTCCGCCGCTGCGGCCGCCTCGGCTGACACGACGACGGCGATCGCGCCTTAACGCGGCAGGACGCTCGTCCCCATCAAGGCCTCGTCGATCGAGCGCGCCGCCTGGCGGCCTTCGCGGATCGCCCAGACCACCAGCGACTGGCCGCGGCGCACATCGCCCGCCGCGTAGAGCCTGTCGACGCTGGTCTTGTAGTCGCGGTCATTGGCCTCGACATTCCTGGAGCGGCGGCTGTCGGTGGTGACCTTCATCTCCCCCTCCAGTTCCGTCACCACACCGGCCGTCGTCGGCCCGGCAAAGCCGATGGCGATGAAGGCGAGGTCGGCGCGGATGACGAAGTCGGTGCCGGGAATCGGCTGGCGCTTCTCGTCGACTTCGCAGCATTTGACGCCGGTCAGCTGGCCCTCCTCGCCGATGAACTCGAGCGTCGCCACCTGGAACTCGCGCTCGGCGCCTTCGGCCTGCGAGGACGACGTGCGCATCTTGGTCGCCCAGTAGGGCCAGACCGCGAGCTTGTCTTCCTTCTCCGGCGGCTGCGGGCGGATGTCGAGTTGGGTGACGCGCACCGCGCCCTGCCGGAAAGCCGTGCCGACACAGTCGGAGGCCGTATCGCCGCCGCCGACGACGACCACATGCTGGCCGCCGGCGATGATCGGATGCGAGGGCCAGGCCACCGACTGGATCGGCTCGCCGCCGACGCGGCGGTTCTGCTGCACCAGATAGGGCATGGCGTCATGCACGCCGCCAAGATCGTCACCGGGAATGCCGGCCGCGCGCGGCGTTTCCGAACCGCCGCAATAGAGCACGGCATCGTGTTCGGCGAGCAGTTCGGCAACAGACTTGTCGACACCGACATTGACGCCGCAATGGAAAGTCACGCCCTCGCCCTGCATCTGCTCGATGCGGCGATCGATATAGTGCTTCTCGATCTTGAAGTCGGGGATGCCGTAGCGCATCAGCCCGCCTGGACGGCTTTCGCGCTCATAGACGTGAACGTCGTGGCCGGCGCGACCAAGCTGCTGGGCGGCTGCCATGCCGGCCGGACCCGAACCGATGATGGCGACCCGCTTGCCGGTCTTCTTCTCCGGCGGATAGGGCCTGATATGACCGGTCTCATAGGCCTTGTCGGCTATCGCCTGCTCCACCGTCTTGATGGCAACCGGAATGTCCTCGAGATTCAGCGTGCAGGCTTCCTCGCAAGGTGCCGGGCAAATGCGGCCGGTGAATTCCGGGAAATTGTTGGTCGAATGCAGGTTGCGGATCGCATTGTCCCAGTCCCGGTTGTAGACGAGGTCGTTCCAGTCGGGGATCTGGTTGTGGATCGGGCAGCCCGTCGGCCCGTGGCAGAACGGAATGCCGCAATCCATGCAGCGCGCAGCCTGTTTCTCGACCTCCTTGTCCGACATCGGCAACGTGAATTCGCGGAAATGCCGGATGCGGTCGGAGGCCGGCTGGTACTTATGGACCTGCCGGTCGATTTCGAGAAAGCCTGTTACCTTGCCCATAGTCCAGTTCCTGCTGTCCAGATGGTGCGGTTTTCGCCGCACCCGTTAACCTCTTGAGGCAGCCATGGCAACCTTTGGCAAGAGGTCAAATTGTCGGTGACATGAAGCCGGGAAGCCTGGGCCTCCCGGCCGTTGCAAAAATCTATTCGGCGGCAACGCCCATGCGCATGCGTTCCATCTCGATCAGCGCACGGCGGTACTCGACCGGCATGATCTTGCGGAATTTCGGCCGGAACGTCGTCCAATCGTCGAGGATCTCGCGGCCGCGCACCGAACCCGTATAGTGCACGTGGTTCGAGATCAGCTGGTAAAGCCGTTCCTCGTCGTGGCTGGTCATGTCGCCCGAGACGTCGACGCGACCCTTGTGGTCGAGGTCGCCGCCATGGTGCAGCAGCTTTTCCATCAGGTCGTCTTCTTCCGGAACCGGTTCCAGCTCGACCATGGCCATGTTGCAGCGCTCGGCGAAATCGCCGGCCTCGTCCAGCACATAGGCGACGCCGCCCGACATGCCGGCGGCGAAGTTGCGGCCGGTCTTGCCGATGACGACGACTATGCCGCCGGTCATGTACTCGCAGCCATGGTCACCGACGCCTTCGACTACGGCGGCAACACCGGAATTGCGCACGGCGAAGCGCTCGCCGGCAACGCCGGCGAAATAGGCTTCGCCCTCTGTTGCGCCATAGAGCACCGTGTTGCCGACGATGATGGACTCGGCCGCGACGATCTTGGCTTCTTCCGGTGGCCGGATGACGATGCGGCCGCCCGACAGCCCCTTGCCGACATAGTCGTTGCCGGCGCCGACAAGCTCGAACGAGATGCCGCGCGCCAGGAAGGCGCCGAACGACTGGCCGGCGGTGCCGGTCAGCTTCACCTGGATCGTGTCCTCGCGCAGCCCCTTGTGCTTGAAGCGCTTGGCGACTTCGCCCGACAGCATGGCACCCGTCGAACGGTCGACATTGCGGATGCCGACCTCGATCTGGACCGGCTGCTTGGCCTCCAGCGCGGGCTTGGCCAACTCGATCAGCTTGCGGTCGAGCACATCGTCGATGGGATGCTTCTGCCGCTCGGTCCAATGCACCGCCTCATGCGGGGCGTCGGGCTTGTAGAACATCTTCGAAAAATCGAGCCCGCGCGCCTTCCAGTGCACGATCAGGTCGCGCTTTTCCAGAAGGTCGGTGTCGCCGATGATCTGGTCGAGATGGGTGAAGCCCATTTCGGCGAGCAGCGCCCTCACCTCTTCCGCGACGTAGAAGAAGAAGTTGATGACGTGCTCGGGCGTGCCCTTGAAGCGCTTGCGCAGCACCGGATCCTGCGTCGCGACGCCGACAGGGCAGGTGTTCAGGTGGCACTTGCGCATCATGATGCAGCCGGCGGCGATCAAGGGCGCGGTCGAGAAGCCGAACTCGTCGGCACCGAGCAGCGCGCCGATGATGACGTCGCGCCCGGTGCGCAGGCCGCCATCGACCTGCAGCGCCACGCGCGAACGCAAGCCGTTCAGCACCAACGTCTGATGCGTCTCGGCCAGACCCATTTCCCACGGGGAACCGGCGTGCTTGAGCGAGGTCAGCGGCGAGGCGCCGGTGCCGCCATCATAGCCCGAGATGGTGATATGGTCGGCGCGTGCCTTGGCGACACCCGCCGCGACCGTGCCGACACCGACTTCCGACACCAGCTTGACCGACACGTCGGCCGCCGGATTGACGTTCTTCAGGTCGTAGATCAGCTGCGCCAGATCCTCGATCGAATAGATGTCGTGATGCGGCGGCGGCGAGATCAGGCCGACGCCGGGCGTCGAGTGCCGGACCTTGGCGATGGTCGCGTCGACCTTGTGGCCGGGCAACTGGCCGCCCTCCCCGGGCTTGGCACCCTGCGCGACCTTGATCTGCATGACATCGGAATTGACCAGATATTCCGCCGTCACGCCGAACCGGCCGGAAGCGACCTGCTTGATCGCCGAGCGCTCCGGGTTCTTGCCGCCACCGGGCAGCGGCAGATAGCGGTCAGCCTCTTCGCCGCCCTCGCCGGTGTTCGACTTGCCGCCGATCTGGTTCATGGCGCGCGCCAGCGTGGTGTGGGCTTCGCGCGAAATCGAGCCGAACGACATCGCCCCGGTCGAGAAGCGCTTGACGATATCGGCAGCCGGCATGACGTCGTCGAGCGCGACCTTCTTGCGCCCGGTCTCCTCAGCCAGCTTGATCTTGAACAGCCCGCGAATGGCCTGGGCGCGCGCCGTCTCGCTGTCGATCTGCGCGGAATAGTCCTTGAACGTCTCCCACGAGCCCTGGCGCACGGCATGCTGCAAGGTGGCGACCGCGTCGGGCGACCACATATGCGCCTCGCCGCGCATGCGGAACAGATATTCGCCACCGACATCCAGGCTGTTGCGCAGCACCGGGTCGCTGCCGAAACCGTCCGTGTGACGGCTGACCGTCTCGGCCGCGACCTCGTCCAGCCCGACGCCTTCGATCAGCGTCGCGGTGCCGGTGAAATATTGCTGCACGAAGTCGAACTTCAGCCCGATCGCGTCAAAGATCTGCGCGCCGCAATAGGACTGGTAGGTCGAGATGCCCATCTTGGACATCACCTTGAGGATGCCTTTGCCGATCGACTTGATGTAGCGCGACACCACTTCGTAGGCGTCGACCTCCTCCGGCAGCTCGCCGCGCTTGTGCATGTCGAGCAGCGTGTCGAAGGCGAGGTAGGGGTTGATCGCCTCGGCGCCGTAACCGGCAAGGCAGCAGAAATGGTGCACTTCGCGCGGCTCGCCGGATTCCACGACGAGGCCGACAGAGGTGCGCAGCCCCTTGCGGATCAGGTGGTGATGCACGGCTGCCGTCGCCAGCAGTGCCGGGATGGCGATCCGGTCCGGGCCAAGCTGGCGGTCGGACAGGATGATGATGTTGTAGCCGCCGGCGACCGCCGCCTCCGCTCGCTCACAGAGCCTGTCGATGGCGCCTTGCATGCCGGCAGCGCCCTCGCTCGACCCGTAGGTGATGTCGATCGTCTTGGTGTCGAAGCGGTCTTCGGTATGGCCGATCGAGCGGATCTTTTCCAGATCGCCATTGGTCAGGATCGGCTGGCGCACTTCGAGCCGTTTGCGGCGCGAATTGCCGACCAGGTCGAAGATGTTCGGCCTGGGACCGATGAAGGACACCAGGCTCATCACCAGCTCCTCGCGGATCGGGTCGATCGGCGGATTGGTGACCTGGGCAAAGTTCTGCTTGAAATAGGTGTAGAGCAGCTTCGACCTGTCCGACATCGCCGAGATCGGGGTGTCGGTGCCCATCGAACCCACGGCTTCCTGGCCGGTGGTCGCCATCGGCGACATCAACAGCTTGGTATCTTCCTGGGTGTAGCCGAACGCCTGCTGGCGATCGAGCAGGCTGACATCCTTGCGCAGCGCGCGCGGCTCGACCGGCTTCAGATCTTCCAGGATCAGCTGCGTGTTGGCAAGCCAGGTCTTGTAGGGATGCTTGGTCGCGATCTCCGATTTGATCTCCTCGTCGGGAACGATGCGGCCCTTGGCAAGGTCGATCAGAAGCATGCGGCCGGGCTGCAGCCGCCACTTCTTGACGATCTTCTCCTCCGGCACCGGCAGCACGCCGGCTTCCGAGGCCATGATGACGCGGTCGTCGTTGGTAACGATATAGCGTGCCGGGCGCAGTCCGTTGCGGTCGAGCGTGGCGCCGATCTGGCGGCCGTCGGTGAAGGCGACCGCAGCCGGTCCATCCCATGGCTCCATAAGGGCTGCATGGTACTCGTAGAAAGCCTTGCGGTCGGCCCCCATGAGCTTGTTGCCGGCCCAGGCTTCCGGGATCAGCATCATCATGGCATGGCTGAGGCTGTAGCCGCCCTGGAACAGGAATTCGAGCGCATTGTCGAAGCAGGCGGTGTCGGACTGGCCGTCATAGGAGATTGGCCACAGCTTCGAAATGTTGTTGCCGAACAGCTCGGAATCGACGGAAGCCTGTCTGGCCGCCATCCAGTTGTTGTTGCCGCGCACCGTGTTGATCTCGCCATTGTGGGCGACCATGCGATAGGGATGCGCCAGCTTCCACGACGGGAAGGTGTTGGTCGAGAAGCGCTGGTGGACCAGGATCAACGCGGTCTCGAAGCGCGGGTCCTTGAGGTCCTTGTAGTAGGCGCCGACCTGATAGGCCAGGAACATGCCCTTGTAGACGATGGTGCGCGCCGACAGCGACACGCAATAGGCGCCGATGTCCTTGTTGTCGTTCTCGGCGTAGATGCGGCCCGATATGACCTTGCGCAGCAGGTAAAGCCTGGCCTCGTACTCCTCGTCGTCGGGAATATCCGCCGTGCGGCCGATGAAGACCTGCCGATGGAACGGCTCGGACGCCACGATGTCAGCCGCCTTCGACAGGGATGAATTGTCGACGGGCACGTCGCGGAAACCGATGAGCGGCAGTCCCTCGGACTGCGCCGATTCGGCAATGATCTCTTCGACATGGGCACGAAGAGCGGCGTCTTGCGGCATGAACCAGTGCCCGACGCCATATTGGCCAGAAGGCGGCAGTTCGATGCCCTGGGCCGCCATCTCCTCACGGAAGAATTGGTCCGGAAGCTGCACCAGCACGCCGGCGCCGTCGCCGACCAGCGGATCGGCCCCGACGGCGCCGCGATGCGTCAGGTTTTCGAGCACGGCAAGGCCGTCCTTGACGATCTGGTGCGACTTCACGCCCTTCATGTTGACGATGAAGCCGACGCCGCAGGCGTCATGCTCGTTGCGCGGATCGTAGAGGCCCTGGGCGGCAAAACCGTTGGCGGTTCGGCCGATGTTGGATCGAGGCGTAGTTTTGACGGTAGCCGCTTTCGTCTGCGCGGCCTGGCCGTTCGTCGCAGCAAGCGTCATGTCCGTCATTGTCCTGTCCTCCGTTCCCAGCCCTTCGGGCGCTGGCCATTTCTTCGGTCGCTAATTTGCCTCGGCAAGCGTCTTGCTCACCCTGATCCTTGCGGCACGTCTTGCGAAATCCTTGCCGGATCATGCGGCTTTTCGCATGGTCCGCATCTGGTATCGTACAGGCCAGAGTCTGGCCGTCCACCTGTCGCTCGCGGCAACAGCCGGAGAGGCCCATATGTTACGCCAATCCAGCCTGTTTTGTGCGACAAAATAAGACAGCACTACTGTCCTAAATTTTTATGGCAGAATTCCCCGACGCACACAAGACCGATTCACAAAAAACTTGGGCCTTACACGACAGAAAATGTCGCGAGGGTGGCCGAAAACGTAAGCTTCAGTCGCCAGCCGCCACACTGACAAGTTGATCGGGCCGGTGGTTTTTTCGGCGTCTGGCCCTTGCGGTCGGCTTGCGAAACCGGTCAACTTCGCGCTGATTTCCCCAGCACAGGCAGATACATGTTCTTCGCTTCCGACAATTGGGCAGGCGCCCATCCCAATATCGTCGCCGGCCTGTCGGCCGCGGCCGGCGGCTTTTCCACCGCCTATGGTGACGGCGCCCTCGACCAGGCGGTCTACCGGCGCTTCAGCGAGATTTTCGAACGCGAGGTCGCGGTGTTCTTCGTCGCAACTGGTACCGCCGCCAACTCGCTGTCGCTGACCACCTACAACAAGCCCGGCGGCATTTCCTTCGCCCACCGCGAATCGCATGTCATCGAAGACGAGTGCGGCGCGCCGGAATATTTTTCCGGCGGCTCGCGGCTTCATGCCGTCGACGGCCCCCTGGGCAAGATCGACCCGCACAATCTGGAACGGACCATCGGCCGCTTCGCGCCCGAGATCGTCCATTGGGGTCGGCCGATGGCCGTTTCGATCACCCAGTCGACCGAGGTCGGCACCATTTACGGTCTGCAAGAGATCGAGACGATCGCGGCCATCGCCAAGCAACGTTCCGTGCCGTTGCATATGGATGGCGCCCGCTTTGCCAACGCGCTGGCCGCGCTCGACACGACGCCGGCCGAAATGACCTGGAAACGCGGCGTCGACATCCTGTCCTTCGGCGGTACCAAGAACGGCTGCTGGTGCGCGGAGGCGATCGTGCTGTTCGACCTCGACCGCGCCAGGGAAATGGCCTTTCTGCGCAAGCGCGCCGCGCAGCTGTTTTCGAAGTCGCGCTTCGTGGCGGCGCAATTCGAGGCCTATTTCAAGGACGGGCTGTGGCTCGACACGGCCCGGCACGCCAACGCCATGGCCGCGCGTCTCGCGGCGGCGATCGAGGACTCGCAGACAGCGAAGCTCGCCTGGCTGCCGCAGGCCAATGAGGTGTTCGCGGTGATCAAGAAGACAGAAGCCGACAGGCTGCAGGCGGCGGGCGCCGCCTTCTACGACTGGCACAAGCCGCATGGTTTCGACGGCCATATCGGCGAGGACGAGTTGCTCTACCGCTTCGTCACCAGCTTTGCCACGACGACCGAGGAAGTCGATCGCTTTGGCCAGCTCCTGGCCGGATAAGCAGGCAAAATGGCTGCGACACGCCCCGTTTTTGAATTGGCCTCGGACCTTGATAAGCGGACCAAGGTGGAAGGCAGCGGATCAGGGTTCATACATCATTGGCGATACCATTGGCTTCGCTGGACAATTCAGTTGCGAGCAGCGCTGGTCACAATGATCCTCGCTTGCAGCCTGCAAGGGGCTTGGTCCCAGAGCTGCTCCGTCACGGCCGCCAACGGATCGTACGGCGTGGTGGACATTCTGAGCGGAGCCGTTGATGACACGACGGCAACCTTCTCGATCAACTGCACCGGGACAGCCAACCAGACCGTGCGCCTTTGCGTCGAACTTTCACCTGGCCAGACCAACGCGGCCGGCAACCGCAGGCTGGCTTCCGGGTCCGAGCGATTGGTCCACGAGCTCTACAGCGACGCGTCGCGAACGACGATCTGGGGGTCCTGGGGTCTGGCCACGACCAGTTACGGGCTCTATCCCATTGGGGCGACCTACGATCTTGCTTTGGGTTCCTCGGGCAGCGCCGGCACCGCGTTGACCGTTTACGGCAGAGTATTCTCCAACCAGACCGCCGCTGGACCCGGATCGTATGTCTGGACCATGACCACCGCACCGGCTGCCAGCTATGATTACAAGACCGCCTCGACGTGTCCGACAGGCAGCCGGCAAGCCACGTCCAGCGGCTCCACCTGGACCGCGACAATCAACGCGAACTGCAACGTCTCGGCCACCAACGTGAACTTTGGCTCCGTCGGAGTGCTGGCATCCAATGTCGATTCGACCGGTTCGGTCACCGTTCGCTGTACCGACTCGACGCCGTACAATATCGGACTGAGCGCCGGCGCCGGCTCCGGTGCCACGGTTGCCAGCCGCAAGATGACGAGCGGCGCAAAGACCGTGACCTATTCGCTCTACAGCGACAGTGGCAGGGTCAGTGTCTGGGGAAACACGATCGGCATTGACACCGCTAGCGGCACCGGCACCGGGCTCGATCAACCATACACCGTATACGCCCGCGCGCCCGCGCAGACGACGCCCGCGCCCGGAGCCTACACCGACACAATCGTCGTGACGGTTACGTACTGATGACCCACAGACAGCCGATCCAGGATTAGCGGCAGACAACCGGGATGACCACTTGCTCGTTTGCTTTTGTCATGTAGCCGAATGAGGCGCGGCACGAACCCTTGGCGGTCTCGGCAACGACAGTGTTGTTTCGCGCCAGTGCTTTCGCATAAGCGCGTCCGTCGTAACCGATGACGAAGTCCTGCGTGCCGTTGACCGTGCCGTGCGACCCGACCTCGAGCGGCTGTCCGTCCGGCCCCGACAAGACGAGGACCGCGGCGCTGACGTCGGTGCGAACTCGGAAATCGACCCGCACGCCAGCCCGGTCGGCTGGCGCGATGATATCCTGCGTGGTCGTGACGTCGGCGTCGACGGGCAGATTGGTCGTGTCGATGGCGATCTTGTTGCGCTGATAGGAGCGCAGGCTCGGCACCAGAAGCCTTCCTTTCGCGTCGGTGACGCCGGCCGGCCGGTTCTCGAAAAGCACGCCGACACCCGGCAAACCCGTCTCGACAACGGCGAAACTGTCGTCGATCCGGTCTGTCAGGAAAATGCCGGAACCCATCGTTGCGATTGCCCCGTCGAACTGGGCTGTCGCCGCTGTGCCCGAGATTGAACGGCCGACGCCGGCCTCGGCATGCCCATGGGAGGAACGATAGGAGACTGCCGCGGAGCCCTCGGCGGACCCGTCCTGACTGAAGCTCGTCCGCCAGCCAAGGCTGCCCGGGTCCTCGCCGAGCGGTTTGCTCACATCGGCAATCACATCGACACCGTGCTTGTCGGCTGAAATGGCCGTCGAAGCCATTACATTGCCGCCGATCGGGATCGACAGGCCGGCGAAGAGGCCGGCATTCCGTCGCCCGCCAAGGGCGGCGAAGGCGGTCGCGTTGAGATAGCCGAATGGCAGCGCCCGCGAATAGGAAGCGGTGAGTATCCTGGAACCTTCACCGCTGGCCGGCGTCAGATCGATGTAGCTTGCGCTAATGCTGCCACTGTCGAAGGGCAGCGGCGTTCCGAAGGAAATGCTGTTGACCATCTTCGGGGGCCTGGATCGGGTCGACGCACCCACGGCCATGGGGTCGAAGGATAGCAGCCTGAAGAAGGCCTGGCCGGACGTTCCGCCGTCTTGAAGACGGTCGCTCACCGAGGCGAGATCGTCATAGGACCCGAACATCATTTGCGAACTGGCGTTTACACTGAGGGTCCCGATTCTGATCTTATAGGAGGCATAGGACTGCAGCCCGCCGCCCGCCGCGCCATGGCTGCCGGCCACCGCGAAGGAAGCGACGCCGAGCGAACCGGTGCGCGTCACTATGCCGAGACCACCGTTGAGCAGGCCGCTGCTGGCCTCCGCGTGGGCTTCGAGCGTCAGCCAGTCGAAGATGCCCTTTCTCAGGCTTGCCGACAGGACTGGCTGGTTGACGGCATAGGCGTCGGACGTCGTCGCGTATCCCAACCTCGGCAGGCCTGCCTCCAGCGAGAAGTCGAAGAGCCCCGGCCTCAGTAGGTTGGGCGAGGCGTAGAACGGCACGCTCGTGCGCGTTTCACGGCCGGCCGCATCGCGCAAGACGATAACCGCCTGCCCACCGCCGGTGGTGACGGGAATATCTGTGATCTGGAACGGTCCGGTGTTGACGGGGTGCGAATAGGTCTTCGACTCGTTGACATAGACGTCGACCGTCGACGGCACCGCCGCGCTGCCGCTCGCCGATAGAAGCGGCTGGGTGATCAGATCGGTGCGAAGGCCGAAGTCGCGGCGCGCCTGAAGCCCGCCGATGCGGATCGGCCTGGTCCAGGCGAACCCGCCGGAAATCGCATCGCCAGCTTGGTACGTGGTTAGCGTTGCCGGGTCGGAATAAGTGTAGGCGGTATCGAGCCTCAATGCATCGGCGCGGCCGTTGTCCTCAAGCCGCAGGATCGCCGATTGGCCCAAGGTGCCGACCGGCGAAAAGGCCCGTGCATCGAGGGTGGTGGAAGCGCCGCTGAAGGCGAAGCCACTGGCGTCGGGCTCCTGCCGCGATGCCGCGAACAAATTGTAGTTGAGAACCCCGCCGAACCCCGCTCGAACGTCAGGGGAAGCCTCCCGGCCGGGCGCGGCGTCATAGGATATCATGCCGCGCAGGCCATCATTGATCGTCAGAAAAATGCGTTGCTCCCGCTCTTCGTAGCGGTAGCCCAGCCCCCGCACGGTGTCGAGCATGACGATGGCTCCCCGAGGTCGGGCTTGCTTGCCGAGGTCCAGTCCCAAAGCGCGCAGTTCGTCGGGAGCGGCGCCGAGATGCCGGCCGTCGAAAGACTCGAATGCCGCGATCTGGTTGGTGGCGGCGCCGTTGATGAAGACTTCGAGCTGAAGCTGCTGCGCCGCTCCGTCCGCTCGATTGGACTGTATCAGCGTGGCAACCAATATCGACAATGTCAGGAGCCAAGCCGCATTCACGGCGCGGCGACAACCGGCGCCACGGCATTGATCGGGCCATCATTGCCTTGGCCCGAGATCGAGACCGAGCCCTTGCTGGCGAATTTGCGCCCGCTGGCCGGTGCCGCCCACCGCATGGTCGACTGGCCGAGCGCATAGCCGACCAAACCCCCGCCGAATGAAATCTTGTGCCCGCTGACGTCGCGTAGCAAGAGTGCGGAGATGCGCAAGCGGGTACCGCCCCTGTTGTGGGCTGAAACGATCAAACGGCCGTCCTGTCTCGATATCGTCCAGTCCAAGCTGGGTGGCGTTCTTGCCTGCGAACCGAAGAAGACTGGGATCGAGTGGCGAACCAGCAGCCTCACCGTGCCTGTCTTGGCCCGACTGGCGTCTGGAAGCTCGTCGACGAGCAGGCGATAGGCCTCCTCGGTCGCAACCGGTCGCTTGACCACTCGCACGATGCGGGCAACATAGTCGGTACCCGGCAGGAGCGTGACGGCAGGAGGCGAGGCAACCACATCATCCGTGGGCTGAAGGGATTCTTCGCCATTGACCTGCGACCAGCGAAAAACACGAATCTGCACGTTGGTCGGCGTCGTCCCCTCATTGCGCAGCGTAATGGTCGACGCCGCGCTCGGCGCGACGACATCGACCAGAGCGGGCTGCACCTGAAGCGACTCCGCACGGACCTGCACAGCGCCGAACAGCAATGCCCCCGCCAGGGCCGAAGCCAGCCTTGCCCAATTCATTGCCACCCCCATGGCGTCGACCGTCAATGAGGCCGACTTTAGTAGGTTACCGTGACGGTCACGGTGTCTGTATAGACAGCTGGCGCAGGCGTTGATTGCGCCGGCACGCGTCCATAGACGGTAAAGTTTTGCGCGGCGCCGGAACCGGTCGCCGAAACCGCATTTGTCCCGATGGTGTTGCCCCAGACGGTCGTTCTGCCGCTGTCGCTATAGAGAGAATAGGTAATCGTGGCGGCACCATTGGTCATCTTGCGGGCGGCGACGGTCGCGCCCGATCCGGTGCCCGCGTCCAGGCCAACATTGTATGGAGTCGTGTTCGTGCACTGAACCTGGACCGTGGACGTCTGGTCGACATTGGCCGCAATGACGCCGGACGAGCCGAAGTTCAGGGTTGACGCGCTGTTGATGGTGCAGGACGCGGTGATCGTCATCTGCACGGCCATGGAAGCGGTTGTTGTCGTGGCGCGCGCCTCGCCGCCGGTAATTGCCAGGATCGCCAGGCACGCTGCTGTTTTCCGCCACATCCGGCGAGGTCCTTTTTCGATGGTCCCAGGAGAAGACGAGGCGGGATTGGAAGCATGTGCCCGCGATTGAGCCCCGCCAAAATATGTTCGATCTTGCTTAACAAGATATTACTTATTTAGAGAAAGCTAAACCAATTCGTGCTCGGCCCCTCCCGAGGGCAAAAAGAGGTATCCCGCTGCCGCATTCGAGCAGCGTCAGGGCAAAGCCACCTTTTCACATCCACCCAGCAAACGCAAAAAAGCGACGCCTTTCGGCGCCGCTTCCGTCTCGGGAGGAGACTTTAACTTTATGCGTCAGGCAGCCGTCTTGTTAGGCGGCGGTTTTGGCCTCGATCTGCTTGGCCTTGGCCGGAGCCGAAGTGATCGCGATCTTGCGCGGCTTCAGCTCCTCGGGGATGTTGCGCTTGAGGTCGACGAAGAGCAGGCCGTTCTTCAGCGCGGCGCCGACGACTTCAACGTGATCGGCAAGCTGGAAGCGGCGCTCGAAAGCCCTTGAGGCAATACCACGATAGAGCAACTCGGAACCTTCGCCGGTGCCCTCGTCCTTGCGCTCACCCTTCACGGTCAGCACGTTGCGATGGGCTTCGATCGAGATTTCCTCATCCGAGAAGCCGGCAACCGCCATCGAAATCCGGTAAGAATCCTCGCCGGTGCGCTCGATGTTGTAAGGCGGATAGGTCTGCGCGCCATCAGGCTGCGCAAGCGAATCGAGCATGGTGAAGAGGCGGTCGAACCCGACGGTCGAACGATAAAGCGGGGAAAAATCAACGTGACGCATGAGGTGTTCTCCTGTTGAGCAACATGGTTTGCGTATGGCCGGTGCGAAACCCGCGAGCGGCGTTTCGAGAGGACCAGCGGCCCCGACATTGGCGACCGCAAACCACATTTGGGGAGCGCTCGAAGGCATTTCAAGATTTGGCCGGACGGCAAAAAAACAGGGCGGCCTGCCTTGATGAACGGCAGATGAACCGGCGCTTAGGCGCGCGTTCAGACAGTTGCCGCTAAAGTGGCTCTCAAGATCAAGGATTGGCGGCGCCGAATTTGCAGAGGGCCGCAACGAAGCCGAACCGGGTGTTAACGTCCCTTCCTCCCGGATCGACAGAAGGCCGGAAGCGGGCTCAAAGCCGCTTCCGGCCTTCCCTGTGCTGCGGCCCCCGTCATCTGGAATTCCTTTGCTTTTGATGTATTGACGTCTATCACCTTGAGAGGCCGGTCCCGACAGGCTGGCACGTGAAGACGCCGAGCACAAAGCGCCGTATGACGGACATCCTCCAAGACACCTCCCTTTTCCATGAGACTGAGGGCAATCCGCGGCCGGAGAACGCCGGCGGCGGCTTCTTCACCACGCGCGACCGCAAGAAGATCCGCTATGGCCTGTTCGGAGCCGTCGCGCGCCCGATGAGGGGCACGGTGGTGCTGCTGCCAGGCCGCAACGAGTGCATCGAGAAATATTTCGAAACCATCCGCGATCTTGCCGCCCGGGGCCTTGGCGTCGCCACGCTCGACTGGCGCGGCCAGGGCGGTTCCGACCGGCTGATCGGCGATCGCCAGCGCGGTTATGTCAGGTCCTTCCGCGACTATACGGCCGATCTCGAGCAGTTTTTCGAGGAGATCGTGCTGCCCGACTGCCGTGGACCCTACTACATCCTGGCTCATTCCGCCGGCGCGGTGATCACGCTGCTTGCAGCGCCGTCGATGGTCAACCGCGTGCGGCGCATGGTGCTGATCGCGCCGTTCCTGACGCTGCCCGACCTGCCGGTCTCGATAAGCACGGTTCGCCGCGTCTGTTCGTTTTTCTGCGCTTTGGGCCTTGGCAGGCTCTATGCCGCCTGGGGCCCGCGGCCGAGAGACACGCTGCCTTTCGAAGCCAACAAGGTGACGTCGGATCCACGGCGCTACCGTCGCAACACCCGCATCTACGAAGAGTATCCGCAACTGGCCCTCGGCGGCCCGACGATCCGTTGGCTGCAGGCGGCGGCAAAGGCTTCGGAAGCGATCAGCGATCCCGACTTCATGGCCAGGATCCAGGTTCCCCTGCTGATCATCGCCGCCGGCGCCGACCAGGTCGTCTCGACCAGGGCGGTGGAAGCATACGCCAGAAGTCTGAGGCTCGGCTCGATGCTGATGATCGACGGCGCCAAGCACGAAATCCTGCAGGAGGCCGACCTTTACCGCGAACAATTCCTCGCCGCCTTCGATGCCTTCGTTCCCGGCTCCGACGACCCGACGGCCTGACTGGCGCCAAAGCCTTCCACGGACCGGCCGGCATAGCTGACACCCTGTTGTCAGGAAGGTGGGGCGCTCGCGCCCGCGGCGCTCAAAAGTGCTAAAGATTCTGACAGTCCGCGCCCGTCTCGGAATGCTCATCTGCTCGCGTCGAATTGAACGCCGAGGAGATGAGATCATGACCGACAAAACCTGCGCCGCCTGCGATTGCCAGCTGGACGCCAATCCGATCCGCGTCAAGGTCGGCGGCAAGACCGTCGAGGTCTGCTGCGAGGAATGTGCACAGGCACTCAACGAAGCCGGCGCTTCGGCGGCCGGCGCCGGTGAGGACTGAGCCATGCGCCCCGATCATTCAATAGCGCAGCGCTTGGCCGGCCATGTCCCGGCGCGGGCAACGACCCTCCGCACCACGACCATGCTGCAGTCCTTGCACGCCCGATGCCTTGCGGCAGCCCGATGGGTCGGTCGCCAGATGGAAAGACGCCGAAGCCGCCTTGCCTTGCTCGAAATGACCGAGGAACAGCTCAAGGACATCGGCCTGTCGCGCGGCGATGCCTATTGCGAATTCAGCCGCCGCTTGTGGGATTGAGGCACCGTCCGGGAAGTCTCCTGACAGGATCGGACCGGCCGATTGCGTAGAGTGCCTTCGTAAATTCCGGATTGATTTTCCGGTACGAGGAATGAACGCAACGGCCATGTCGCAATTCACGGTACAGCCGCTCCTGGACACCGGCACCGTCAGGGTGCGCGACATCGTCTGCAGCGGCGAATGCCGGCACCGGAGCGACGAAGAGTGCAGCGCGGCCACGCATCTGGTGTTTCCCTATCGCGGAGTCTTCGTGCGCCATGTCGGGCGCAACGATGTCGTCGCTGAGGCCAATCAGCTGCTGTTCTTCAACGCGGCTGAGGCCTATCAGGTCAGCCACCCGGTCGAAGGTGGCGATGCCTGTCTGGACCTTGTGGTCGAGGAAGGCCAATTGCGCGAACTGGCGCCGAAGGGGCAGCTGCGCACCGGCGACCGCCTGGCGTTCCGCCGCCAGCACCGGCGCATCGACCCGCGCGCGCAGGCCCTGGTGGCGTTGCTGCGCCATAGCCTCAGCCGCAATGTCGCCGAGACCTTGGAAGCCGAGACGCTCGCCTTGACGCTGGTGCGGCGCTCGCTCGGCGAACACACCTCGCATGCCGCGGGCGCCAGCCCCGGACGGCAGAAGCTGGTCGACCGCACCAAGCTCGTCCTGTCTTCGGACCTGTCGCGGCGCTGGACGCTGGCCGAGATTGCCGCCGAGGTCGGCGTCTCGCCGGTCTATCTGACGCAAGTGTTCCAGCAGGTCGAGGCGATGCCGCTCTATCGCTATCACCTGCGCCTTCGGCTGGCGCGCGCGCTCGACCTGCTCGGCCGCTACGACAATCTGACCACGCTGGGCATGGATCTCGGCTTCTCCAGCCACAGCCATTTCAGCTCGACGTTCAGACAGGTCTACGGGCGCACCCCAGCGGAATTCCAGCGCTCGATCGGATCGCGCTGATTTAATCGCGTCAAAGAAAGCGCGGAGATATCAGCCGCGCAGGGCAGCCATGGCGGCCGCGTGAAGCTCCGGCGTTGCCGCCGCCAGCACATCGCCGCCCTTTTCCGCCGGCCCGCCGTCGAAGGTGGTGACGACACCGCCCGCCTTCTCGATGATCGGGATCAGCGCCACGATGTCGTAGGGCTTCAATCCGGGATCGGCGACAATGTCGACGCTTCCCGAGGCGATCATGGCGAAGGCGTAGCAATCGGCGCCGTACCGGGCGAGCTGGATCTGCCTCTCGAAGGCGTCATAGCGATTGCGCGCCTCGCCCTTGAACAGTGCCGGTGTGGTGGTGAACAGGGTTGCCTCGGAAAGCTTCGTCGTCTTGCGGGTCGAAAGCTTGCGCGGGCCTCCCGGCCCCTCGTAGTGCGAGCCCGATGCGTTGGCATAGAACAGCTCGCCGGTGAAGGGTTGCGCCATCATGCCGGCGACCGCGTCACCGTCGACCGTCAGCCCGACCAGCGTCCCCCATACCGGCAGGCCGGAGATGAAGGCGCGCGTGCCGTCGATCGGATCGATCACCCAGACATGCCTGCTGGAGATATTTTCGCTGCCATGCTCCTCGCCAAGAATGCCATGGTCGGGATACTCGGCCGAGATCAGCGCCCGGATGGCGCGCTCGGTTTCGCGGTCAGCTTCGGTGACCGGATCGAAACTGCCCTTTTCCTTGTTGGCGACAGCCCCTTGGGCACGGAAGCGCGGCAAGGTCTCCGCCGCTGCCGCCTGCGCGATGCGGCGCATGAAATCGATGCTGATATCCAACTGATTCTCCCGCATGCGGCATGCCCGAATAGGGCTCTGCCGCCACTTTCCTGCCAAAACAAGCCTGTTTATCGATTTATCCGCCGCCGCGACTGTTGCCGGAATGTCACGCCAGCGTCATCGAAACGCAGTTTCCACATCACTCTGAATTAAAAAAGCCTGAACGTCGCTTGACATTTGTGCAGCGCACAATACCCTCAATCTCGGACAGGTTCTCCTGTCCATGCCCTCCTTGGGCGTTTCCTCCCTAGACTTCGACCGTATCGTGAAAACGATGCGGTCTTTTTTTACGCCGCAAATCCCAAGCTGCCCATCCGGTGCGCGATCTCACTCCGCGGCCAGCGGCAGGTCGATGAAATGATGGTCGGGCATCGCCATCAGATCGGCCGAAAATCGCGTCAAATCATCCGCCAGCGCGTCAAAGGCCGCTGCCTTCTCGAATGTCCGCTCGTTCATGTAGAGCCCGCGATTGACCTCGATCTGCAGTGCATGCAGATGACGCGCCGGGCGGCCATAGTGCTCGGTGATGAAGCCGCCGGCATAAGGCTTGTTGTGGGCGACGGTATAGCCCATGGCGCAGAGCAGGCCGATCGCGGTTTCGGTCAGGGCAGCGGTGGCCGAGATGCCGAAACGATCGCCGATGATGAAGTCCGGCCGCAGGCCGTTGTCGCCGACACGGATGCTCGCCGGCATCGAATGGCAATCGATCAGCACCGCAAAGCCGAAACGGGCATGGGTTCTCGTCAAAAGCCGCTTCAGCGTCTCGTGATAAGGCTTGTAGACGGCCTCGATGCGGGCGACCGCTTCGGCGAGCGGCAAGCGGCCGGAATAGATGTCGAGCCCCTCGCCGACCAGCTTGGGCACCGTGCCGAGCCCGCCCGCCACCCGCGCCGAGCGGATGTTGCAGAAGGACGGCACCGGCTCGGCGAACATGCGCGGGTCGAGTTCCCAGGGCTCGCGGTTGACGTCGAGATAGGCGCGCGGGAAATTCGCCGCCAGCATCGGCGCGCCGAGGGCCACCGCGCCCCCGAACAGCTCATCGACGTAGCAATCCTCCGAGCGGCGGATGGCGTTGCGGTCGAGCCTTGCCATGGCAAGGAAGCGTTCGGGATAGTAGCGGCCACTGTGTGGTGAGTTGAAGAGGAAGGGGACGCGCTGTTCGGCGCCCGATCGGATTTCGAAGGGTGGAACGACCGAAAAATCCTCGGCTGCCGTCTTCAATTTGAACGAACCCGAAAGCACCAGTGCATCATGATATGAAACTGCCACCTTGCTGGCCGCATGTCCAGCATTTCGGCGGCCTCGCCGCTTGCCAAATGTGGGGCTTCCTCGTCCTCGTTCACTTGATGTTTACCCTCACCTCCTCATATACAGGATGGTTAACGGGCCTGCCCCACGGCAGTCTCGGGCGGGTGATTCGGACGGGACATCATGGCACGCATTCTTCTGGCGGAAGACGACGACGATATGCGTCGGTTCCTCGTCAAGGCGCTGGAGCGCGCCGGTTATCAGGTTAGCGATTTCGACAATGGCGCCAGCGCCTATGAGCGGCTGCGCGAGGAACCGTTCTCGCTGCTGTTGACCGACATCGTCATGCCGGAGATGGACGGCATCGAACTGGCACGGCGCGCCACCGAGATCGATCCCGACCTCAAGGTCATGTTCATCACCGGTTTCGCCGCCGTTNTCGAACTGGCACGGCGCGCCACCGAGATCGATCCCGACCTCAAGGTCATGTTCATCACCGGTTTCGCCGCCGTTGCGCTGAACCCGGATTCCAAGGCGCCGAAAGACGCCAAGGTGCTGTCGAAGCCCTTCCACCTGCGCGATCTCGTCAACGAGGTCGAGAAGATGCTGCAGGCGGCCTGAGCCGCCTTCGGCCAAGGCATCGCGGCTGCGGCGAGACGACGCCTTCTTTCCTTTTTCCTGCTATTGACGCGCTGGATCAAAAATGGTGTATGCGCGGCTTCGGATGGGCGTGTAGCTCAGCGGGAGAGCACTGCATTGACATTGCAGGGGTCACAGGTTCAATCCCTGTCACGCCCACCATCCTTTCAAAGACTTAGATAACTTCCTGACGACGCGGCCATCGAGCGTCTTGGCCGACACGCCGAGCGCGCCGGCCGCTTCCCAAATCGATGCCTGCGAGCAAGGCTGGTTGCATGGGCAGCAGCGCGATGTGCGCTGGCCGAGAAAGGCAATCTTCGGCCGGAATCCGCACCGTGCCGCCCGTGGTGCGGACCCACAGACTGGGAGGTTGTAAATGGGACAAGGATCTCTTTGTCCTTAAGTGGAACCTAATATACCGGTTCTCAGTTTCAGTAGTGCAGCATCCCCCTCCGCTGTGGCCAAGGGAATTCACTCTTGGTCGGCCCGCATCGTCCCAACCCGGCGGTGCGGGCTCATTTTGTTTGGAACCGTATTCCATCGGTAAAGTTCAACGCGGCTCGGTGTATCCCTCCATCGAGCAGGACCGACGAAGGCCCGTCATCGTTCCCTATGGTAGGCTTTACCCAGATGCGGAGCGGACCACTGCAACGGCAATTTTGGCCGATCAAGGAACCTGTTTTCGAAATTGGAGTTTGGAAGCCGCTTGGGTTCCCTCACCAAGCAGAACACTGGAAAGGCCCATCACTGCTTCCTCAGTGGCGGGCTTTTCTCGGCGGCTTGGACGTGCGCCTACGGCGCTGGACTCGGCAAGCCCCACCCGTATCCGCTGGCCTTCGGCAAAGGCCGGGGCGAACGATAACAGCTGCCCGCTTGCTGAAGGACAGGGCGCCGCCGCTGGTGCGCTACCTATTGAAAGTCTTCGGTTCGACAAGGAACGATGCTGCGATCAGGTCGTCGCCAGCAATCTGCCCGCGACCGTCATCCATGATCGCTGCGACCTTTTGGAAGGTTCTTATTTCGGTCTCGGTTATGCGAGCGGCCCGCACTCTCGCCTGGAGATCAACCAAGCGCGCCTCGAGGGCTTGCGATGTTTCGACTTCAAGGGTCATCATCTTCACTTGTCCGGTTGAGTGGCGACCGACATGCACTGCCCGCCGCCATGGGGTGGCGGCGGGAGTGGTAGTTCGAAGTTCAGTCGTAGACTTTGACAATCTTGCGGGTGCTTGGGTCCACCAGAACCGTGCGGTTGTCGACCACCACGTAGCGGTATTTGACGTTGGGGACCTCATGAAGTTCAACCGTGTCCGGCAGAGCCGTTCCGACGTTCAGTTCCACACCAGGAACCTTCACGGAAGCAAGTGGCTGCTTCTTCACATATTCGCGCACGACGGTGTCCTGCTCCGGCGTGATGACAACGTCCTGTGCCGCAACTGCGCCGACGCCGGCTAAAAGCAGTAGCGCCGCAGCGCTGCTGGTAAGGTGCATCCTCATGGTTTTCTCCTCTTATGGTCCGGGCGACAGCACGACCGTCTGCGCGCCAGCCATCCGAACACCTCGTCCGGCCAAACGTTCCGCTGCCGGGCTTCAGTCTGAAACAGGATAGGACCAAAGTCCGGCCGCAAAACGCAATGGTCTTGCCTCTTGGGACTGGGCGGAACGGCCTACGTCCGGCGTAGTTGCTTCTCCAAATCGGAGAAAGCAGATGGATAAGAGTGTTGGCCAAGCGCGGTGGTTGCTCGCACCGGTTTTCGCGACCGCCGTCACCTTTCTGGTGATCGGCATAGCCCTTGGCTGACATGTCGTGGATCGGCACAGCTACGTCCCTTCCTGTGCTGATAGGACCCGCGAGCCGCCTAGGGCAGCTGGCGGGTCCTCTATTATCTGGTGAGCAAAGGACAATGGCATTGATCCAGAAATCGAATGAAAGCGGCAACGCGAACGACCCTGCGAATGACAATGATCAGCCTGGGTTGCTGGAAGCTGTCTCCTTGACCGACGAGGAGAATATTACCGATCTTGTCAGACGAACCGAGCGCACTGCTCTTTGGGTAGTTCTAGGAATGGGCGGCTGGTTGATGTTAGTCCCCGCTATCTACATTGTACTGACCCACGGAATATGAAGGCAATACTGCGCCCGCCGTAGGGGCATTGCTCAACCTCACGAAGCGTCTTGACGGCAAATATCGAAACGGGTCCGTCAACCAACGGACTGAAGGCGAAATGCTATTCGGCCGAATTCGAACTTCTCGGTGTCGAGCGCGAAACGGCCGAGCCGGCATTGGCTCTAATGGCCGATCGGTCGACGGGCAGGCATGCGGTTCGGCTTTCATCAATTCGAGCGGCGCCATCCGAGACCGACTGTGGAAGCGGATCCAAGCACTTGGGGCCGGCGCCGAAGGTCATGAAGCGGCCGGCAACACAATGGTTCAGCCCGGCATCATCGGCCGCGTAAAGCACTTGCGCGGGGACGAAGATTTGCGGCACGCTTCACTGCAGGAATTTCGGGGAGGAAGATCATGCCGATTCGGCGGAAGGCGACTGAGGTAGGTATTTTTGACGCTTCAGAGATAGCTCTCCTCGGGCGGGTCTTTGATAGGCTCAAGCTTGATGGCCAGTCGGCCGATGCACGCGACGCAATCGCATCCCGCATTATCGCAAACTACATGGCGGGTGTGATCGACGAGGACGAACTCGCCTCGCTTTCGAAACAGCCGTTGGGGCGCTAACAATGGCGGTCGTCAAGAAGGATCAAGAGTGCGCCAACTACGCCTGGATGTACTGCGTTACAAGCGCGGGAACATGGCAAGAACGCGTCGTGCCTGATATCTGCCGACGCCTTGCTAGAAGCCTTTGACGACGTTCTTGCAGGCCGCCAGAGTACGATCGGCCCGATCGTCCCGGCCTGGTCATTAAAACAGCGCATGGCTGGAAAAGTGCCCAGGATCTCACTTCTTGTCGGCGAGCGATACCGTCCGCTCGTAGTAGCCGTCGGCCGAGATGAGACAGCGCTTTGACTTGAAGAACCCCAAGAACCTGTCCAGATAGCCCCGCCTGACTCCCGGTCGGCGGGGCTTTCCCATGCGTTCACACCATGCGTTCAATGCGCTAGAATGAGCGGCCGTAACCACGCGGCCTGGCTTTCGGCCCCGGCGAACTTTCCGCCGGATTTGCGGCCAATTTGGCGAATCGCCGGTCTCGTAGCCGCAGGAACTTCTCCTTTGTCAGCAGCTCGTCGCGCTCGTCATCATCCGCGTCCATTCGGCGATACATCGCGGCAATCACATAGTCGGCTTTGTTGGTTCGATAGTCTTCTTTTCGCACAGACATCGTTTTCTCCCTGGTCGCGGCCTTTTTCCCTCCTTTTGGCCTGACGGAGGAATTAACTGCCGGTGCGCCGCACGAGTCTACCAATTGGGGATTGTATTAAAACGGTACACGCCACGTCCGGGCGGCCCAACGCAGTGGCTCTCGGCGCCGAGATCACAAATCACCTGATGCGGGGGGATACTTCCGGTCAATCCCGCTGGGCTCAGATGCCCGCGACCGCGCACAGGCTCTTCATCCTGGATACGGCCAGGTCCGGATCGGCCAGCAGGCCTGCCTGGTCGGCAAGGCGAAAGATATCGGCATAGTGGCGGATGCCACGCGCCGACTGCATGCCGCCGACCATCGTGAAATGGTCCTGATGGCCGTTCAGCCAGGCCATGAAGACGATGCCGGCCTTGTAATATTCGGTCGGTGCCTCGAAGATCTTTCGCGACAGCGGCACCGTCGGCGCCATCAGCGCATCATAGCCGGCGCGGTCGCCCTCCGCGAGTTTCGCCAGGGCGGCATTGGCGACCGGCGCGATGGCGTCGAAAATGCCGAGCAGCGCGTGCGAATGACCATGGCCGTCTCCGGCGATCAGTTCGGGATAATTGAAGTCGTCGCCGGTGAACATCACGACACCATCCGGTAGCCGGCTGCGCAGCGCGACCTCCTTGCCGGCATCGAGCAGCGAGATTTTTATGCCTTCGACCTTGCCGGCATGGCGCTCGATGATGGCGACCACCGTATCGAGCGCGGTCTCGAAATCGCTGCTGCCCCAATAGCCTTTCAGGGCCGGGTCGAACATGTCGCCCAGCCAGTGCAGGATCACCTTGCCGGACGCTTGGCTCAAAAGGCGGTCGTAGACGCGCGCATAGTCATCGGGGCCCTTTGCGACAACCGCCAGTGCCCGGCTCGCCATCATGATCACCTTGCCGCCCTGCCCTTCGATGAAGGCGAACTGCTCTTCATAGGCGGCGATCACATCGTCTGGTGTGCGAGCCGCCGCCGGGGCCAGATGATCGGTGCCGGCGCCCGAGGCAAGGTCGGCGCCTTCGACGGTCCGCGCCTCGGCGATCGAGCGGCGGATCAATTCCCGCGCATTTGCCCAGTCGAAACCCATCCCCCGCTGCGAGGTATCCATCGCCTCGGCGATACGGAAGCCGAGCCGCCACAGATGATGGCGGAACGCCATCGTCCGCTCCCAGTCGACCGCCGGCCGCGACCACGGATCGGTCATCCCGAGCGGATCGGCAACGACATGCGCCGCCGCATAGGCGATGCGCGAACACCGCGCGCCGACGATCGGCCGCACCGGCTGTCCGACAAGCGCATAATGGCTGCTGCGGCCACCCTCACCAGGCAAGGCTATATCCATCGATCTCTCCCTGTAATCGCGCTAATAAATGGAACGTTCCAATAAATCAAGAAGCTTTGAGATTCGAGGTTCACCTCCCTCGTATTGCTGCAACGCAGCACGATAGCCCCGCAATTACAGGGCTCACGGCGTTACATTATCGATATTCGGGAATCCAAAAATTCCCGATTGACTCGCGATTGGAGCAGAGATTAGAACGTTCCAATAAAAATGTGGATGGAAACCGGGAGGAGACATCAGGATGGCCAGCCGGGCCAAGGCGACGATCTTCGACATCGCCCGCGAGGCAGGCGTGTCCAAATCGACGGTGTCGCTCGTCCTCCAGGGCAGCGGACTGATCCGCCCCGAGACCGCGGTCAAGGTGCGCAAGGCGATCGAGGACGTCGGCTATGTCTACAATCGCGGCGCCGCCAATCTGCGCAAAGCCCACTCCAACGTCATCGGAATGGTCATCAACGACCTCACAAATCCATTCTTCGCCGAACTGGCGGTCGGCATGGAGCGTGTCTTCCAGTCCGCCGGCATCGTGCCCTTCATCGCCAACACGGCGGAAAACCCGGTCCGCCAGGAAGAGGTGCTGAAATCGCTGATGGAACAGGGCGTCGCCGGGCTCATCGTTTCGCCGGCGCGCGGCACGACCCCGGGAGCATTCCGGCGGCTGGAAATGGCCGGTGTTCCGATTGCCTTCGCCATGCGCCGGCTGCCCGAGAGCCGCATTCCGGTGATCGCTCCCGACAATCATCGCGGCGCCTATCTCGCCGCTGCTCACCTCATCGGCAAGGGGCATCGCCGGTTGGCCTTCTTCGGCGGTTCGTCCGACCTCGTGGTCTATCATGACCGGCTCGGCGGCTTTCGCGAGGCATGCGAGACGCTCGGGATAGATACGCGTGACATGCTCGTCATCGAAGGTGAGACAAGCCGTCGGGGTGGCATCGCTTGCCTGGAAACCGCGCTTGCAATGGCTGAACCGCCGAGTGCGGCCCTGTGCTTCAACGATGCGGTCGCCTTTGGCGCCATGCTGGCGCTGCGCAAGCGTGGACTTGAGCCGGGACCGGATTTCGCCGTCGTAGGCTTTGACGATGTGACGGAAGCCGAACACTACATGCCTGCGCTGACCAGCGTCGCGGTGGACAGCGCCGGCCTCGGCGAACGCGCCGCCCATGTCATGATCAAGATGATCCAGTCGCGCACCACACGTGCCGAGGATCATATCGGGGCGGTCAATCTCGTGGTCAGGGAAAGCTGCGGTCCGGACCGTCGCGCCAGAAACAGGTCGTCGGGAACGGGAGGCGTCGCATGAGCCTCAAATGGGGACTGATCGGCGCCAGCACGATCGCCAGGCAATTCATGGTCAACGCCATCCGTGTGCAGGCCGATGGCAAGATCGCGGCGGTGATGAGCTCCAGTCCGGAGCGGGGCCAGGCCTATGCCGTGGAAAACAACATTGCGCTTGCGGTCTCGACGCTTGACGAGCTCCTCGCCGAGGATATCGACGCCGTCTACATCTCGACCACCAACGAGCTACATCTCGAACAGGCCTTGGCCGCCATCAAGGCAGGCAAGCACGTGCTGTGCGAAAAGCCGCTGGCACTGACGAGTGCCGATGCCCGCACGATGGTTGCCGCCGCCAGAGCGGCTGGCATCGTACTCGGCACCAACCACCACCTGCGCAACGCCGGCGCGCATCGTGCCATGCGCGAAGCCGTCGCAGCCGGCCGCATCGGCAGGCCGATCGCGGCGCGTGTCTTCCACGCCGTCTACCTGCCTGAAAACCTGCAGGGTTGGCGCATAGCCAGGCCCGAGGCTGGCGGCGGCGTCGTGCTCGACATCACCGTGCATGATGCCGACACGCTGCGCTTCGTGCTCGGCGACGATCCGGTCGAGGTTTCGGCTTTCACACAATCCGCCGGCATGGCCGGCAGCGGACTTGAGGACGGCGCCATGTGCATCTGGCGCTTCAAATCCGGCCTCATCGCGCAGTCGCATGAAGGCTTTACCACCAGCTATGCCGGCACCGGCTTCGAGGTGCATGGCTCGGAAGGTTCGCTGATCGCCAGCAATGTGATGACGCAGAAGCCGGTCGGCACGGTGATGCTGCGCACGGCAAGCGGCGAGGAGGAATTGAGCTTCGACCACGAGGATCTCTACGTCAGGTCCGTGCGGCGGTTCCATGCCGCGATCCACGGTGACGGCCAGCCTGCCGCCACCGGCGAGGACGGCATCTGGTCCCTCGCCTCGGCCGAGGCGGCGTTGCAATCGGCCAGCTCCGGCAAGGCCATCGAGATCGACCCGAAACTCGGGAGCATGAAGTGAGCAAGGTCGTTTCAGCGGCGCAGGCAGCCGGACTGATCAAGGATGGCATGACAGTATCCGTGTCCTCGTCGAGCGGTCTCGGCTGCCCGGACGCGGTGTTGGCCGCCATCGGTGAACGCTTCGACGCGGAAGGCCACCCGAAGCACATAACCACGCTGCACCCGATCGCCGCGGGCGACATGTATGGCATCAAGGGCATCGACCATCTGGCAAAGCCTGGCCTTTTGAAGCGCACCTTGTGCGGTTCCTATCCGTCCGGTCCCTCCTCTTCCGAACCGCCGCGGATCTGGAAGATGATCGGCGACAATTCGGTCGCCGCCTACAACGTGCCGTCCGGCATCCTGTTCGACATGCACCGCGAAGCCGCCGCCAAGCGGCCGGGCGTGCTGACCAAGGTCGGGCTCGACACCTTCGCCGACCCGCGCCATCAGGGCTGCGCAATGAACGCGGCGGCCAGCGAACCGATCGTCTCGGTGCAGCAGTTCGACGGCGAGGAGTGGCTGTATTTCCGCTCGATCGTGCCTCACGTCTCGATCATCCGCGCCACCACGGCGGATGAGCGCGGCAACCTCACCTATGAACATGAAGGCGCCTATCTCGGCGGCCTCGAACAGGCACTCGCCGCTCGCAACAATGGCGGCGTCGTCATCGCACAGGTCAAGCGCGTCGTCGAAAACGGTACGCTGAAGCCGCATGACGTGCGCGTGCCGGGCGTGCTGGTCGATCACATCGTCGTCGCGCCCGACCAGTTGCAGACAACGCTGACGCCTTACGACCCGGCCATATCAGGCGAGATCTTCCGGCCATTGTCGACCTTCCGCAACGCCGAGATGAACGTCCAGAAGGTGATCGCCCGCCGCGTCGCCATGGAGCTGCGCGACGGCATGGCCGTCAACATCGGTTTCGGCATCTCCGCCAACGTTCCGCGCATCCTTCTGGAAGAAGGCCAGCATGGCAAGGTCACCTGGGTGATCGAGCAGGGCGCGGTCGGCGGCGTGCCGCTGCTCGACTTCAAGTTCGGCTGCTCGTCGAACGCCGACGCCTTCATGCCCTCGCCGCACCAGTTCACCTATTTCCAGGCCGGCGGCTTCGATGCTTCGCTGCTCTCCTTCCTGCAGATCGACCGCCACGGCTCGGTCAACGTGTCGAAGCTGTCGGCGCGGCCGCATGTCACCGCCGGCGCCGGCGGTTTCGTCGACATCACAGCGCGGGCGAAGAAGATTGTTTTCTCGGGTTTCTTCAATGCCGGCGCAAAACTGTCATTGGCCGATGGCGGCATCCGCATCGACCAGGAGGGCAAGGTCAAGAAAATCGTCGGCGAGGTCGAGCACATCTCCTTCTCCGGCAAGCGCGCGGTCGCGCAAGGCCAGGACATCACCTATGTCACCGAGCGCTGCGTGATGAAGCTGACGCCTGACGGGCTGATGGTGACCGAACTGGCGCCGGGCATCGATCTCGAGCGCGATGTGCTGGGGCAGTCCGAGATCGCGCTCGGTGTCGCCAACGACCTGAAGGTAACGCCGTCAGCACTCTACCACGACCAGCCGATCGGCCTGTCGCTCAATGGCGGCGCCTCGCTCGGAGGCGCGCATGGCTGAACGCCTCGTCACCTTCGAGCAGGATGGCGCCATCGGCATCGTCACCTTGCGCCGGCCGGAGAAATTCAACGCGCTGGATATTCCGATGCTTCGCGCGCTCGAAACAGCGCTCGACGAAGCGGAGGCGGCCGACAGCGTGCGTGTCGTGCTCATCCGCGGCGAAGGCAAGGGCTTCTGTGCCGGTGGCGATGTCGAAGCCTGGGCCGCCATGAGTGCCGCCGAATTCCAGGTGCAATGGGTGCGCTACGGTCACCGCGTCTTCGACCGGCTGGCGCGGCTGCGGCAACCGACCATCGCCGTGCTGTCGGGCCACGCGCTGGGCGGCGGGCTGGAACTGGCGGCGGCCTGCGATTTCCGGGTCGCGGAAACACAGGTGAAATTGGGCTTCCCCGAAACTTCCATCGGCGTCGTTCCCGGCTGGTCCGGCACGCAGCGCGCCGTGCGCCGTTTCGGCGCGCAGACGGTGCGTCGCATGGCGCTGGGCGGCGAGGTTCTCCTTGCTCCTGAAGCGCTGGCCCTGGGCGTGGTCGACCGGGTGGTCGAAACCGGCAAGGCACTCGCCGGGGCCAAGTCCTGGGCCGAGAAGATCGCCGAGCGCGGTCCGCTGGCGACGGAAGCGGCCAAGCTGATGATCGCGGTTGCCGAAGGCGAGGAAAGTGCCGCCGCGACCGAAGCACTGGCCAGCGGCTTCATTGCGCTGACCGGCGACCTCAAAGCCGGCGTCGGCGCCTTCAAGGCCAGGCAGAAGCCGGCATTTTCGAGATCCTGAGGATTCACGACCAAGATGAACGCGCCTCTCAACATCGCCATGCCCGCCGAGGCCTCCGCAGCGCCGAAGACCTACCGGCTGCTGATCGACGGCAAACATGTCGATGCCCGCGACGGCAGGACGCTGGAGCGCAACAGCCCCGGCCATGGCTTCACGGTTTCGCGTTACGCGCAAGCCGGCGAGGCCGAGGTGGAAGTGGCGATGCAAGCCGCGCACAGGGCGTTCGAGACCGGTCCCTGGCCGCGCATGAAGGCGGCCGAACGCGCCGCGCTCCTGCACAAGGCGGCCGACCTGATCGAAGCTCGGCTTGAAGACATTGCCCGTCTCGATGCGCTGGAATCCGGCAAGCCGATCGCCCAGGCCCGCGGCGAGATCGGCGGTGCCGTCGACATCTGGCGCTATGCCGCTTCGCTCGCCCGCACGCTGCACGGCGAGAGCTACGCCAATCTCGGCGACGCGATGCTGGGCGTGGTGCTGCGCGAGCCGATCGGCGTCGTCTCGATCATCACGCCGTGGAATTTCCCGTTCCTGATCGTCAGCCAGAAACTGCCCTTCGCGCTCGCCGCCGGCTGCACGGCGGTGGTCAAGCCGAGCGAGATGACCTCGGCCTCGACCTTCGTGCTCGGCGACATCCTGATCGAGGCCGGCCTGCCTGCCGGCGTCGTCAACATCCTGGCCGGCCTGGGCAGCGATGTCGGCGCACCGATGGTCAGCCATCCCCTGGTCGAGATGGTATCGTTCACCGGCTCCACCCGCGTCGGCAAGATGACCATGGCTTCCGCCGCGCAGTCGCTGAAGAAGGTCTCGATGGAGCTCGGCGGCAAGAACGGCCAGATCGTCTTCCCCGATGCCGACCTCGAAGCCGCGGCCGACGCGGCGGTGTTCGGCGGCTTCTTCAATGCCGGCGAATGCTGCAATGCCGGCAGCCGGCTGATCGTACACGAGGCGATCGCCGACGATTTTCTGGCCGGCGTGAAGGCCCTGACAGCCAAGGTGACAGTCGGCGATCCGCTCGACGACAGGACCAAGGTCGGGGCGATGATCTCGACGGACCACCTGGACAAGGTCACCGGTTACGTCACGGCAGCGGCAAGCGACGGCAGCAGCATCTACAGCGGCGGCGGGCAGTTGGCCTCCAATGCCGGCCAATATCTCGACCCGACCATCATCCGCGGCGTCACCGAGGACATGGCCATCGCGCGCGAGGAAGTGTTCGGCCCGGTGCTCTCCGTGCTGACTTTTGAATCGATTGAAAAGGCGTTGCACATCGCCAACAACACGCCCTATGGTTTGTCAGCGGGCGTGTGGAGCGCCAGCATCGACACATGCATGTCGGTAGCGCGTGGGGTGCGTTCGGGGACGGTTTGGGTGAACACATTCATGGAAGGTTATCCCGAGCTGCCTTTCGGGGGCTACAAGCAGTCCGGTCTCGGACGCGAACTCGGCAAGCGCGCCGTCGAGGATTATACCGAGGAAAAGACAATCCAGTTTCATCGCGGCCAGCGCACCGGATGGTGGGTCGGCTGAGTTGGGAAGAACCCGGTGGGCTTCCACCGGTCGTGTAATGCAACAAGGGAGGAAGTACATGTTGCGCAAACTGCTTATCGGAACGGCTCTCGCATCGGGGCTCGCTTTCGCGGCCCATGCCGAGGACGTCAAGGAAGTGCAGATGCTGCATTGGTGGACGTCGGGCGGCGAAGCGGCTGCCCTCAACGTCCTCAAGGGCGATCTGGCCAAGGAAGGTTATGCCTGGAAGGACGTACCGGTCGCCGGTGGCGGCGGCGACGCTGCCATGACCGCGCTGAAGGCGATGGTCGCGGCAGGCAACTATCCGACCGCCTCGCAGATGCTCGGCTACACCGTGCTCGACTATGCGGCTGCCGGCGTCATGGGCGACCTGACCGAGACGGCGAAGAAGGAAGGCTGGGACAAGTCGGTTCCGGCGGCCCTGCAGAAATTCTCGGTCTATGACGGCAAGTGGGTCGCGGCTCCGGTCAACGTCCACTCGGTCAACTGGCTGTGGATCAACAAGGCCGTCATGGACAAGATCGGCGGCACCGAGCCGAAGACTTTCGACGACTTCGTTGCGCTGCTCGACAAGGCCAAGGCGGCAGGCGTGATCCCGCTCGCTCTCGGCGGCCAGAACTGGCAGGAAGCCACCATGTTCGACTCGGTCGTGCTGTCGACAGGCGGACCTGAGTTCTACAAGAAGGCCTTCAACAACCTAGATGACGCTTCGCTCAAGTCCGACACGATGAAGAAGTCGTTCGACAACCTCGCCAAGCTCGTCACCTATGTCGACCCGAACTTCTCGGGCCGAGACTGGAACCTTGCCACCGCCATGGTCATCAAGGGCGACGCCCTGGTGCAGGTCATGGGCGACTGGGCCAAGGGCGAGTTCAATGCCGCCAAGAAAACACCGGGCACCGACTTCCTGTGCTATCGCTTCCCGGGCACGGAAGGCTCAGTGGTCTACAACTCCGACATGTTCGGCATGTTCAACGTTCCGGACGACCGCAAGGCCGCCCAGGTCGCACTGGCCACTGCCACCCTGTCGAAGAGCTTCCAGTCGGCCTTCAATGTCGTCAAGGGTTCGGTTCCGGCTCGTACCGACGTTCCGGACACCGACTTCGACGCTTGCGGCAAGAAGGGCATCGCCGACCTGAAGGCCGCCAATGAAGGCGGCACGCTGTTCGGTTCGCTGGCCCAGGGCTACGGCGCGCCGCCGGCGGTCGCCAATGCCTACAAGGACGTCGTGTCGAAGTTCGTCCATGGTCAGATCAAGACCTCCGACGAAGCCGTGGCCGAGCTGGTCAAGGCGATCGACGACGCCAAGTAAGCGCAACGCCCGAAAACATCTTCCCCGCTTCGGCGGGGAAGGTTTTATCTCAACGATTGGCCGGCTCAATACCATGCCGACCGAAGACCCGTATGCACGGGCCGCCTTGCCGCCTGACGGCAGAGCACGGACGACCCAAAGCGGGAGGAGCTCATGAGCACGGTAGCGACAAGCCAGATCAAGCTGACGCCGGAGCACGCCAGGCCACGCGCCTCGGTGCGCTCGCGCCTGCAGGACGCATTGCCCAAGATCGTGCTGGCGCCGAGCTTCGCCATCACCATCGTCTTCGTATACGGCTTCATCCTGTGGACGATCTATCTGTCCTTCACCAACTCCAAGACCTTCCCGTCCTATGTCATCACCGGCTCGCGCGCCTATCAGCGGCTGTGGGGCTGGACCTTCGACACCGACCCGCCTTCGAGCTGGTACACGTCGATCACCAATATGGGCATTTTCGGCTTTCTCTATATCCTGATCTGCCTGGCGCTCGGCCTGTTCCTGGCCACCCTCCTCGACCAGAAGATCCGCGGCGAAGGCGTGCTGCGCCCCATCTACCTCTATCCCATGGCGCTGTCCTTCATCGTCACCGGCGTCGCCTGGAAATGGTTCCTCGATCCGGGTCTTGGCCTCGAGCAGACGTTGCACCAGTGGGGCTGGACGAGCTTCCATTTCGACTGGATCAAGAACAAGGATTTCGTCATCTACACCGTGGTCATCGCCGGCGTCTGGCAGGCTTCCGGCTTCATCATGGCGATGTTCCTGGCCGGCCTGCGCGGCATCGACGGCGAGATCATGAAGGCGGCGCAGATCGACGGCGCCACCACCTTCCAGCTCTATCGCCGCATCGTCATTCCGCTGCTGCGGCCGATCTTCCTGTCGGCCTTCATCGTGCTCGCCCACCTTGCCATCAAGTCCTATGACCTTGTCGTGGCGCTGACCTCCGGCGGACCCGGCGGCTCGGCCTGGCTGCCGTCCAACTTCATGTACGAGTACACCTTCAAGCGCAACGAGATGGCTGTCGGCTCGGCAAGTGCGGTGATCATGCTGATGACCATCGTCGCCATCATCGTGCCCTATCTCTATTCCGAACTGCGGGAGAAGCCGCGATGAGCGCCGTCACCACTCCCGCCCGCCAGGCTTCCGGCGGCGTCAATGTCAAACTCGTCAACCGCATCGTCATCTATGGGCTGCTGGCGCTGTTCGCGCTGTTCTACCTGATGCCGCTGTTCGTCATGCTGGTTACCTCGTTCAAGACCATGGACGAGATCCAGAACGGCAACATGCTGGCGCTGCCCAAGGCGCCGACCTTCGAGCCCTGGCTGAAGGCCTGGGGCGAGACCTGCGTCGGCCTCACCTGCGCCGGCATCAAGGGCTATTTCTGGAACTCCATCAAGATGGTGGTTCCGGCCGTCATCATCTCGACGATGCTCGGTGCGCTGAACGGCTACGTGCTGACCAAATGGCGTTTCCGCGGCGCGACGCTGGTGTTCGGGCTGATGCTGTTCGCCTGTTTCATCCCGTTCCAGTCGGTGCTGTTGCCGATGGCTACGATTCTCGGCAGCCTCGGCCGCTTCGGCGTGTCGCTGCAGAACACGGTCGGGACCAGCTTCGGCCTCGGCAATCCGACCGTGAACCTGGTCTTCGTCCACGTCGTCTATGGCCTCGGCTTCACCACCTTGTTCTTCCGTAACTATTACGAGGCGTTCCCGACGGAATTGGTGAAGGCCGCGCAGGTTGATGGGGCGTCCTTCTTCCAGATATTCCGCCGCATCATGCTGCCGAACTCGATGCCGATCTTCGTCGTCACCGTGATCTACCAGTTCACCAACATCTGGAACGACTTCCTGTTCGCTTCCGCCTATGCCGGCACCGGCGACTCGATGCCGATGACGGTGGCGCTCAACAACGTCGTCAACACCTCGACCGGCGTCGTCGAATACAACGTCAACATGGCGGCGGCGATGATCGCCGCACTCCCAACCCTTCTCGTCTATGTGCTCGCCGGCCGCTATTTCGTGCGCGGTCTGATGGCCGGCGCCGTCAAAGGATAATCCGATGGCTTTTCTGGAAATTGATGGTCTGAGGAAGCGCTTCGGCCAGGTCGAGATACTCAAGGGGATCGACCTCGAGCTGGAAAAGGGCGGCTTCCTGGTACTGGTGGGGCCCTCCGGCTGCGGCAAGTCCACGCTGCTCAACACCATTGCCGGGCTGGAGACGATCACCTCGGGCGAGATCCGCGTCGACGGCCGCACCATCAACGATCTGCACCCTTCGAAGCGCGACATCGCCATGGTGTTCCAGAGCTACGCGCTCTACCCGAACATGACGGTGGCCGGCAACATCTCCTTCGGTATGGAGATGCGCGGCGTGCCGGCGGCGGAGCGCCAGAAGGCGATCGACAAGGTGGCCAAGGTCTTGCAGATCGGCCACCTGCTGCAGCGCAAGCCGAGCCAGCTTTCAGGCGGCCAGCGCCAGCGCGTCGCCATGGGGCGGGCGCTGGTACGCGACCCCAAGCTGTTCCTGTTCGACGAGCCTTTGTCCAACCTCGACGCCAAGCTGCGCGTCGACATGCGCATCGAGATCAAGCGCCTGCATGCCACCACCGGCACCACAATCGTCTATGTCACCCACGACCAGATCGAGGCGATGACGCTGGCGACCAAGATCGCCGTCATGCGCGACGGCGAGGTTCAGCAGTTCGGCACGCCGGCCGAGATCTACAACAACCCCAGCAACCTGTTCGTCGCCGACTTCATGGGTTCGCCGGCGATGAACCTGATCCCGGCGACCATCGCCACCTCAGGCAATGCACTGTCCGTCGTGCTGCAGCGCGAGGCGCGCGAGCCCATTACCTTGCCGATGGCCAATGCCCCGGCGGGCCTGTCGGCTTTCCAGGGCAAGCCGATCATCTTCGGCGTCCGCCCGGAGGCACTGACCGATCCGGAGGGCGCCGAGCGAAACGCCTCGAACATCGCCACCGCCGACCTGCACATCGAAGTGGTCGAGCCGGCCGGCTCCGACACTTTCGCCGTCACCAATCTCGGCGGCAAGGGCGTGGTGGCGCGGCTGCGCGCGGACGCCAACATCCAGCCGGGCACCAGCACGCCGCTCGCCTTCAATCTGACCAAGGCGGTGTTCTTCGATCCGGCGACCGAAAACCGCATCCTCTGAGCGAAATGACAAATCCCGATATCGTCATCATCGGCTCCGGCATTGGCGGCTCGACAATCGCTTCCGGCCTGGCAGGCAGCGGCGCCTCGATCCTGATGCTGGAGCGCGGCGAGCCCTTGCCGGCAACGCCGCATGCGCGCGATACGCGTTCCATCTTCGTCGACGGCCACTACCGGCCGAAGGAGATGTGGCGCGAGGCCGGTGGAGCGGCCTTCAACCCCGGTAATTACTACTATGTCGGCGGCAATTCGAAATTCTACGGCGCAGTGCTGATCCGCTATCGCAAAGAAGATTTCTCGGCCATGGAACATTTCGGCGGCGTCTCGCCGGCCTGGCCGTTTTCCTATGACGAGTTCGAGCCCTGGTATTCCAAGGCCGAGCAGCTGTTTCGCGTCCGCGGCGCACTGGGCGAAGATCCGACCGAGCCGTTCCATTCGGTCCCCTATGCCTATGAGCCGGTGCCCGACGAGGCGCCGATCGCCCGCGCCCGCGCCGAGCTCAAGGGGTTGGGCCTGCATCCCGCCTCGCTGCCGCTCGGCGTCGACATCGACACCTGGTTGAAGGAAGGCAAGACTGGCTGGGACGCGTTTCCCAACACCGGCCAGGGCAAGATCGACGCGCAGACCGGACCGCTGACGGCGGCGCTGACGGACACCAACATCCGGCTTGAGACCGGCTGTTGTGTCGAGTACCTGGAGACCTCGGTCGATGGCAAAACCATTGCCGCCATCCATTATCGGCAAAATGGTGAGCTGAAAAAGGTCGCGCCGAAGCTGGTGATCCTGTCCGCCGGCGCGGTCAATTCCGCCGTTATCCTGCTGCGCTCGCCGTCTTCCGATGGCAAAGGCCTCGCGAACCGTTCCGACCAGGTCGGCCGCAATTTCATGAACCACAATTCGAGCGCCATGCTGGCGATCGATCCGCGCCGCCGCAACGATGCCGTCTACCAGAAGACACTGATGCTGAACGACTACTACCTGTCCGACGGCAAGGGCGGCAAACCTCTGGGCAATGTCCAGCTGCTCGGCAAGATCGACGGCAATATGCTGAAGGCCAACGTGAAGTCGATGCCGAAATTCGCGCTCGACTTCATGGCCGGTCACGCCATCGACTGGTACCTGATGTGCGAGGACCTGCCCGATCCGGAAAGCCGCATCATGGTCGACGGCAAGGACATCGTCATGCAGTGGCGGCGCTCCAACATGCAGTCCCTCGACGGTCTGACCAAGGTGATGCGCGAAAACTTCCGCGCCTGCGGTTACCCCATCGTGCTCTCGCGCCCCTTCGACAAGCGCACCCCCTCGCATCAGTGCGGCACGGTCAAGATGGGCGACGATCCGGCGATCGCGCCGCTCGATCCGTTCTGCCGCTCGTTCGACCACCAGAACCTGTTCGTCGTCGACGGCAGTTTTTTGCCGAACTCGGCGGCTGTGAATCCCGCGCTGTCGATCGCCGCCCAAGCGCTGCGCGTGGCTGATCACATCCGCAAGAGCGAGCTATGATAGGTTTGCGCCGCCCCTCATCCGCCTGCCGGCACCTTCTCCCCGTAAACGGGGAGAAGAGAGCTGGCCGCAACCTCGGCGCTCTTTTTGCAGCGCCGGTAGTTGGCGAAACCGGCGACGACGGCGTCCTTCTCCCCGTCAGTTTACGGGGAGAAGTGCCCGGCAGGGCGATGAGGGGCGGCGCTGACTTTCGTAAGGCCAGCCTCCAATGACCCGCCCGGCCGCGATCATCACCGGCGGCGCGCGCGGCATCGGCCTTGCCTGTGCCCAGGCGCTTGCCGATGCCGGCTTCGACATTCTGGTCGCCGACCTTGCCGAACAAGCCCCCGACGGACTCGCGACCGACATCATCGAGCGCGGCGCGAAATTCGGCTACACCCAATGCGACATCGCAGATCTCGACACCCACACAGCACTTGTCGATGTCGCGCTACGTGCCTTCGGCCGCATCGACTGCCTCGTCAACAATGCCGGCGTCGGCGCCGTCGTGCGCGGCGATTTGCTGGATCTGAAACCGGAGAATTTCGACCGCACGCTCGGCATCAACCTGCGCGGCACGGTGTTCCTCAGCCAGGCCGTCGCCAAGGCGATGCTGGCCACGCCGGGCGAACACCCCCGGTCGATCATCACCATCACCTCGGTCAGCGCCGAAATGGCCTCACCCGAACGGTCGGACTACTGCATCTCGAAGGCCGGGCTTTCGATGTGGGTGAAGAACCTTGCGCTCAGGCTCGCACCGGAAAACATCGGCGTGTTCGAGCTGCGGCCGGGCATCATCCGCACCGACATGACCGCAGGCGTGACCGCCAGATACGATGCCTTGATCGACAGCGGTCTGGTGCCGGCAAAACGCTGGGGCGAAGCATCCGACATCGGCGCGGTGGTGGCGACGCTTGCCGCCGGTAAGCTCGGCTTTTCGACCGGCTCGATCATCAATGTCGACGGCGCGCTGTCCGTGCCGCGGCTGTAAGTGGACAGTGTCATGACCGACTACATCATCGTGGGTGCCGGTCCGGCCGGCTGCGTTCTGGCCAACAGGTTGAGCGAGGATCCGGGAAATTCCGTGCTGCTGCTGGAGGCCGGCGGCAAGGACTGGCATCCCTATATCCATATGCCGGCAGGCTTCGCCAAGATGACCAAGGGCATCGCGTCCTGGGGCTGGTCGACCGTGCCGCAAAAGCATATGAAGGACCGTGTCTTCTGGTACACGCAGGCCAAGGTGATCGGCGGTGGCTCCTCGATCAACGCGCAGATCTACACACGCGGCAACGCCCGCGACTACGACGCCTGGGAGAAGGAGGAGGGCCTCGCCGGCTGGGGTTATCGCGACGTGCTGCCCTACTTCAAGCGCGCCGAGAACAACCAGCGTTTTGCAAACGACTTCCACGGCGACCAAGGCCCGCTCGGCGTGTCGAACCCGATTTCGCCGCTGCCGATCTGCGAGGCCTATTTCCGCGCCGGCCAGGAGATGGGCATTCCCTTCAACCCGGACTTCAATGGCGCTGCCCAGGAAGGCGTCGGCTATTATCAGCTCACCCAGAAGGATGCCCGGCGTTCGTCCGCTTCGGTGGCCTATCTCAAGCCGATCCGCGCCCGCAAGAATCTGACCGTCAGGACTGATGTGCTGGTGACCCGCATCGTCGTCGAGAACAGCCGTGCCATCGGCGTCGAGATCGTCGACAGGCCAGGCGGCGAGAAGACAATCCTGCGCGCCGAGCGCGAGGTGATCGTCTCGTCCGGCGCCATCGGCTCGCCGAAGCTGCTGATGCAATCAGGCATCGGCCCAGCAGACCATCTGAAGTCGGTCGGCATCACGCCGATGCACGACCTGCCCGGGGTCGGCTCCAACATGCAGGACCATCTCGATTTGTTCGTCATCGCCGAGTGCACCGGCGACCACACCTATGACAATTACGCCAAGCTGCACCGCACGGCCTGGGCCGGCCTGCAGTATCTCCTGCTGAAGAAAGGGCCGGTTGCCTCCAGCCTGTTCGAGACCGGCGGCTTCTGGTACGCCGACCCCACGGCCGCCTCGCCCGACATCCAGTTCCATCTCGGCCTGGGCTCAGGCATCGAGGCCGGCGTCGAGAAGCTGAACAATCCCGGCGTCACCTTGAACTCGGCCTTCCTGCGGCCGCGCTCGCGCGGCACGGTCCGCCTGAAGAGCGCCGACCCGGGCGACCATCCGCTGATCGATCCGAACTACTGGTCCGATCCCTATGACCGCGCAATGTCGATCAAGGGCTTGAGGCTCGCGCGCGAGATCATGCGGCAGAAGGCGCTTGCCCCTTACGTGCTGCGCGAGGTGCTGCCCGGCCCTTCGCTCACCAGCGACGACGAGCTCTTCGACTACGCCTGCCGCAGCTCCAAGACCGATCACCACCCGGTCGGCACCTGTCGCATGGGCCACGATGAGATGGCGGTGGTGACACCTGACCTGCGGCTGCGCGGCATCGAGGGATTGCGTGTCTGTGACGCTTCGGTGATGCCGCGCGTGCCCTCCTCCAACACCAACGCACCGACCATCATGGTCGGCGAGAAGGGTGCCGACCTGATACTCGGCCGCGAGCCCTTGCCGCCGGCTGTGTTTTCCGGCAACCGGGCTGCTTAGGAGCAAAAGATGATCAGGCACTGTGTCTTCGTCAAATTCCGCAACGATGTCGGTGTCGGTGAACACAAGGCGATCCATGCCGACCTCGAGGCGTTGCGCCAGGTGATCGACGGCATGGACACCGTTCATTTCAATGCCAATGTCAGCCCGGAGCCGTTTGCGCGCGGCTTCAGCCATGGCTTCACCATCGATTTCCGCGATGCCGCCGCGCGCGACGCCTACCTGGTGCATGAAGCGCACCAGCGGGCCGGGGACCGGCTGGTCGCCGCACTCGAAGGCGGCACCGACGGATTGATGGTCTTCGACCTCGAGCTTACGAAAAAGTGACCGCTTAGCCTTTCGAAGGCCGGCTGAATGCTGTTCTCTTTTGCCAATCGGGCGACATATCGTTCCTTTGGGGGATACAAAGGAGGACGCCTTGAACCTCACTGCCGGGCAGAAGAAAACCGTCCTGGCCTCATTTCTGGGGTGGACGCTGGACGCTTTTGATTTCTTCCTGCTGACATTCCTGCTCACGGATATTGCAAGTGAATTCCAGACGGACGTCCCGGCGGTCTCAAAGGCACTGTTCCTGACCTTGGCCACGCGCTTCATCGGCGCGTTCTTCTTTGGCATGCTCGCCGACAAATACGGGCGCAAGCCTATCCTCATGCTCAACATCGTCAGCTACTCGGTGATCGGCGCGCTCGCCGCCTTCTCGCCCAGTCTCGGCATCTTCCTGGCGCTGCGTGCGCTGTTCGGCATCGCCATGGGCGGCGAATGGGGGCTCGGCAGTTCGCTCGCCATGGAATCCATCCCGCCGAGTGCACGCGGCTTCGTCTCGGGCATCCTGCAATGCGGCTATCCGGCCGGCTACCTGCTGGCGGCCGTGGTCTATGGCCTGCTCTATCAGCAGACGATCGGCGGCTACACGATCGGCTGGCGCGCCATGTTCCTGCTCTCCTTCATCCCGGCGCTGATCGTGCTCTTCATCCGCTCGCATGTGCCGGAATCACCGGCCTTCGTCGAGGCGCAGAAGACCGCAAGGCCCGGCATGCTGGAAACGCTGCGCAAGCACTGGGGTATTGCGCTCTATGCCGTCGTGCTGATGATGTTCTTCAATTTCTTCAGTCATGGCACGCAGGATCTCTATCCGACCTTCCTGAAGAAGCAGCATGGCTTCGATCCGCATACGGTGAGTTGGATCACCATCGTCGCCAACATCGGCGCCATCGTCGGCGGCCTGGCGTTCGGCGCGCTGTCCGAGAAGATCGGCCGCGTCAACGCCATCACGCTCGCCTGCCTGATAGCGCTGCCGTCGATTCCGCTATGGGCCTACAGCTCGACACCGTTCATGCTCGCCGTCGGCGCCTTCGTCATGCAGGTCGCCGTCCAGGGCGCATGGGGCGTCATCCCGGTGCATTTGAACGAGCTGTCGCCCGGCGCTGTGCGCGCGACCTTGCCCGGTTTCATCTACCAGGCCGGCAATCTGGCGGCGTCCTATGGCGGCCCGTATCAGGCCGGCATCGCCGAAGCGCCTGGAGGCAGCTATGGCTACGCACTGGCGCTGTTTGCCGGCGTGGTCGCCATCTGCATCATCGTCGTCATCCGCTTCAGTCCCGAACGGCGCGGCCAGGTCATGACGGTGCTGGACCACGAGGTCAGCCGAGTCTGAGCGCCACCACACCGGCGACAATGCTGAGCGCGGCCGCGCCGCGCCAGCCCGTCATCTTCTCGCCGAGCGCGAAGACCGAGATCATCATGGCAAACAGGATCGAGGTCTCGCGCAGCGAGGCCACCGAGGCGATCGGCGCCTTGGTCATCGCCCACATCACGATCCAGTAGGCAGCGCCGCTGAGCACGCCTGTGAACAGTCCGGTCTTCCAGTCGCGCGCCAGAACAGGAAGCGCCTTGGGACCCCGGAAGATCAGGCACAGCGCCAGGGCGCCAAAAGCATCGCAAATGAACAGCCAGGCGGCATAGCTCTGCGCGGTGGCCGCCAGCCGCGCGCCGCTGCCGTCCGACAGCGTGTAGCTGGCGATGAAGATCGACGTGCCCAGCGCAAAGCCGACCGCGCGCAGGTTCAGCTTCTCCAGATGCGCGCCGCCGCGAAACGACATCACCAGCGTCCCGGCCGACAACAGGAAGATGCCCAGAATGGCAAGCGGCGCCGGCACTTCGGCAACGACGAACATGCCGCCGAGAGCTGCCAGCAGCGGTGCCGTGCCGCGCGCCAGCGGATAGGTCTGGGCGAAATCGCCGGCCTGGTAGGCTCCGATCAGGAAGGTGCGGTAGCCCATGTGAAAGAAGACCGAGGCGATGATGTAGGGCCATACTTCTGCCTTCGGCACCTCGACGAAGGGCAACACCACCAGGCCCGCGACACCCATGCCCAGCGTCATCAGCGTGATCGACAGGAAACGGTCGAGATGGACCTTGACCAGCGCGTTCCAGATCGCGTGCATGGCGGCGGCGGCGAGCACCGCGAAGAAGACGAACAGGGTCATGCACGGCTCATGTGGCGATGCCCGGCGTCTCCAGATCGATGTCGATCCGCAGCGGGAAATGATCAGACGCGACCTCGCCAATGTCGGCGCCAACCGAGCGCACGCGGCCTGCGAACATGCCGCCGACAAAGCAATGGTCGAGCCGGCGATTTGTCAGTTTGCCGTCGATGGTCTTCACATGGGTGTGGAAATCCGGAACCGGCTCGCTGGCGACAGCGGCAGCGTCAACGAAGCTGTCCAGATAGGCGGCACCGCGATGATAGGGCGTGCTGCCGACGATGCGGCGGTATTCCGCGCTGCCCGGCTCCATGTTGAAATCGCCCATCCAGATCGCCGCCAGCGGATTTTCCGGCTCGGCCTCGCCGCTGGTCCAGTTGCGCGACGGCTCGTCGTCGGCGCCGCTCCACGGGCCACCCTCGGAAGGCGCCCGGCGGTGTTGGGCGAGCAGGTAGTCGATCTGCTCCAGCCGCTCCTCCGCTGCGATATGGGCGAGGTGCAGTGACAGCATCCGTAGCGGCCCGGCCGGTGTGCGGATCATGCATTCCAGGGCCGCGTTGCGGGTGTTGAGCGGCCGCAGCGTACGCCGCATCAGCAGCGCGTGAAGCCGCGACCAGGCGATCGGCAGCTTCGACAGCACCATGGTGCCGAACTGCCGGCGCCGATTGATCAGGCGGCCGTCGCGCCGCTCGCTGGCGTCCATGTCGAAGGCCGGTCCATAGACCCAATGATAATCCGGCAGCAGGCGTGAAAGCAGTTCGGGCTGGTCGTCGAAATTGCTGCGCTGCCAGTGCCGCTCCACCTCTTGCAGCGCAATGATGTCGGCGCCGGCAACGATCCGCGCCGCGCGCGAAAGATCGTAGCAGCCGTCGCTGCCAAACCCGTACTGGATGTTGTAGCTGACCAGCTTCATTGCTTATCCGGCTCAATTTCGATGTTGGCAGTAGCGGTTCGGCGAATTGGTTGCAATGTGCAGCGAGATGGCAGCAACTTGGGCCAGAAGCTTCCCTGCCGGCCCCCAACTGCCTAGTCGGATTAGCCGTCGGTCGTCAGGGGCTGGAACCGGCCAGCCGGCGACGCCGCCAGTTCCGACCAGTCGATCTCTTCCTCCAGCCGATGATAGGCTTCATCGCCGATCGTGCCGTTGCTGCGCAATTCCTCGAGCGTGTCGCGCTGGCGATTGATGGCATAGAGGCGCAGCCGGTCGTATTCGGTTGCCGCCTGTGCGTCCTCCGGGTTTTCGGCCACCAGGCGCTCGGCCTCGTATTGCTCACGCACGACAGCCGCCGCTGCCGACGTCTTGCGGCTCAACACGTCGAGTGCGGCCTGCATGATGGCGACGCGTGCCTGAGCCACTTCGCGATCTATTGTCGTATCCCGTTCGAAGTCGAGCATCCGCAGCAAGGGCTTCAGCGTCATGCCTTGCAGCACCAGCGTGCCCAGAACCACTGCGAAGGCGGCAAGCACGATTGGATCACGGCCGGGAAAATTGGCCGGCAGTGCAATGGCCACAACCAGCGTCACCAGCCCCCGCATGCCGCACCAGCCGACGAGCACACCGCCGCCAAATGTCGGCAGATCTCGCTTTCTGTCTTCACCGCCGAAGCGGGCGAACCATCGTATGATGGCAATGTAACTTGCCACCCAGACGAGGCGGGCGACGATGACGACGGCCAGCACCGTCGCGGCGAAGAGAAAGGCATCGCCCTGCCCTTCGCCGGAGAGCCGGCCGACGATCGAACGCGCCTGCAGGCCCATCAGCACGAAGGCCAGCACGTTGAGCACGAACACCGCCGACTCCCAGACCGAATAGGTGCTGACGCGGCGTCTCGCCGACATGCGGCGCGGCGCTGTGCGCGCAATCGTCATGGCATAGACGACGATGGTGATGATGGCGGACAGGCCCAGCCTGTCCGCCAGGATCCAGACCCCGAAAGTCCCGGCGAATTGCACCACCGTGCTGCTCGCTGCGTCCTCGATACGGGTGAGCGTCAAGAGCGAGATGCGGCCAAACAGGTAACCCGCGATCAGGCTGCCGATCGTCCCCAGCAGGATCGTCGGAATGGCGTTGCTCAGCATGATCGAGCCGAGCGCCGCCGAAACCGCCAACCGGTAGATCAGCAGCGCGGTGGCATCGTTGAGCAGGCTCTCGCCTTGCAGGATGGCGGTAATACGGTGCGGTACCTTGAACTGGCTGAGCACAGCGCTTGCCGCCACCGCGTCCGGCGGCGCGACGATGGCGCCGAGCGCGATGGCAGCCGCGATCGGCAGGCCGGCCATCCTCCAGCCGACGAAGGCCACGACGGCAGTGGTGAAGACAACGGCGCCCAGCGCCAGCAGCGCCAGCGACAGCCGGTAGCGCTTCAGGTCGCGCAGCGACGTGTCATAGGCGGCATCGAGAAGCACCGGCGCGATGAACAGGGCAAGCGCCAGTTCCGGATCGATCTCGATCGTTGGCGCACCTGGTACGAAAGCGATCGCAACCCCGGCCAGCGCCAGCAGCGACGGATAGGGAATCTCCAGCCGTCGCGACAGCGCCGTCAGCGCAACGGCGGCCAAAAGCAGGACAAGCGTCAGTTCGAAAAGAGCCATGGCTCATCGTAGCGACGGAACAAGCCGATTGGCAGTGCCAAAGTCACTGCAGTGAGCAGTTACGTGCCGTCTGGTGGCGCGGTGGCTAGTGCAGCACCAGCATGTCGCCGGACGAGAACGAAATCTCGGCCTTCTCGCCGACGGCGGGCGGCGGCGTCGCCGGGCTGTTGAACGTGTCGAGCGAAACGGTGTTGCCGCCGATGCCGACGCGAACCCGGATCACCGAGCCGAGGAAGTGGACTTCGGAAATCTCGCCGGACAGGCTGGAATCGCGGCCGGGCTGACGGCCGAGCGAGATCGCTTCCGGCCGCAGCGCCAGCGACAGCGTGTCGCCCGACTTCGAGCCATTGAGCTTGCCCTTGAGTGACACTTCCTGCGTGTTGACCTGAACCGTGCCGGCCGCGGCATCGGTGACCTTGCCTTCGAGCACGTTCAGCGTGCCGACGAAATTGGCGACGAACTTGGTCGCCGGCCGGTTGTAGATCTCGAAAGGCGTACCGACCTGCTCGGCCTTGCCGCCATACATCACCGCGATGCGGTCGGAAATCGACAGCGCCTCTTCCTGGTCATGGGTGACGAAAATGGTGGTGATGCCGAGCTTCTTCTGGATCGAGCGGATCTCCTCGCGCAGCGACACGCGCACCTTGGCGTCGAGCGCCGACAGCGGCTCGTCGAGCAGCAGAAGCTTCGGCTTCGGCGCGATGGCGCGCGCCAGCGCGATGCGTTGCTGCTGGCCGCCGGAGAGCTGGTAGGGATAACGATCGGCCATCTGCGGCAGCTTGATCATGTCGAGCATCTCGGCGACACGCCTGTCGGCATCGGCCTTCGACATGCCGGCAACCTTCAGCCCGAAAGCGATGTTCTGTGCCACGGTCAGGTTGGGAAACAGTGCGTAGGCCTGGAACACCATGCCGACATTGCGCTGGTTGGGCTTCAGCCTCGTAATGTCCTTGCCTGCGACGACGATCTTGCCGGCCGACGGCTCCTCGAAGCCGGCAACCATGCGCAGCACCGTGGTCTTGCCGCAACCGGACGGTCCGAGGAACGAGACGAACTCGCCCGGCTCGACGTCGAGGCTGAAATCCTGGACCACAGTGTTGGAACCGTAGGACTTTCGCACATGCTGGATGGACAGGAATGGCTCGGCCATGGCTTTTTCTCTCAGGTCAGTGCTTTTCGTTCAGGTCGGGCGGTTCGCCGATTTCGGCGCAAAACGGGACAGGATCTGGATCAGCGACATGCAGCCCCAGGTAATGGCGAAGGCGATGATGGCAAGGGCCGCCGGTTCATAGGCGCGGTTGGCGCCGATGTTCTGCAAATACGGGCCGAAAGCCGGGCGATTGAGCAGGCTGGCCATGGTGAACTCGCCGATGACGATGGCAAAGGTCAGGAAGGCGCCCGACAGCACGGCAATCAGCACATTGGGCAGAATGACGCGGCCGATGATCGTTCCCCAGCCGGCGCCCAGGATCTGTGCCGCTTCCGTCAAGGTGCGCACGTCGATGGTGCGCAGCCCGGTATCGACCGCGCGATACATGTAAGGCAGCGCCAGCGTCGCATAACCGATCACCAGCAAGGCATTGGCACCCATATTGCTGCCCAGGAACGGCAGCGGCGAATTGGAGCCGTACATCCTGATATAGCCGAAGACGATGACAATGGCCGGAATGACCAGCGGCAGCAGCGTGATGAATTCGACGATCGGCCTGAGCTGCGGCAGTCGCAGCCGGATCCAATAGGCCGCCGGCACCACGATCAGCACACCCAGAATGATGGTGAAGATGGCGGCGACCACCGAATACAGGAAGGTCGACTGGAAGCGCGCGTCGCCCAGCACGATCTGATAGGCGTCGAAGGAATGGACGCCTCGTCGCATGCGCAGCGAAAACTCGACCGTCGCCATCAGCGGAATGAAGAAATAGGCCGCACCGATGATGAAGACGACCCAGGCCCAGAATTTTCCCGACTTCATTTCAGCCACCTCTCCGAGCGAGTCCGGAACCAGATGTAGAAGACATTGGCGAGCCCGGTGATGACGATCATGCCGAAGGCGATGGCATAGCCGAGCTGCGGATTGTGCAGCACGTCGCCGTTGATCTGCGAGTACAGCTTGATGGGAACGATGTTGAGCGCTGGGCCGGCAAACGCATAAGCGGTGGCGATGGCGCCGAAGGCATTCGCGAACAGAAGGATGACGGTTCCAAGAAAGCTCGGCCATATCACGGGTATGACCACCATGCGCCAATACTGCGCCTGGGTGGCGCCGAGCGTCGCTGCCGCCTCGCCCCATTCCTTCTTCAGGCCATCAATGGCCGGCACGATGATGACCACCATCAGCGGAATCTGGAAGAACAGATAGACCGCGATCAGGCCCGACGTGGTGAGGAAATTGAAGCCCATCGCATAGATGTTGATGTTGAGCACGTCACGCAGAAGCGTTGTGACGATGCCGACACGGCCGAGCGTCGCCAAGAACGCGAAGGCGAGCGGCAAGCCCGCGAAATTCGAGGCGACACCCGAAAAAGTCAGGGTCGCGGAACGCGTCCAGCTTGGCAGCCCGCCGCGTACGATGGCGATGGCGATCGCCAGGCCGGCAAAGGCGCCGATGATGGCCGACCAGAAACTGATCTTGATCGAGACCCAATAGGAACTGCTGATCGAGGGATCGCTGACCAGCTGCAGGATGTTGTCCAGCGTGAACTGGCCATCACTCCGCTGGAAAGCGCCCACCACGAGATAGATCGTGGGCAGGATCAGGAACATCAGGGCGAAGATGAAGAAAGGCGCCACACCAATCCATTGCGTCGGCAAGCGGAAAGCGGTCGCCTCGTTCGGTGGCGCGGGCTTGGTGGCAATCGTTCGATTTGAAAGCGAGAGGTCGGTCATGCGCCGGCTACCGTCTTCGAGGGAAGGCCGGGCGGTCTCGCGACCGCCCGGTGGATTTCAGTCTTACTTGACGTTGGCGCCGACGACGGCGTCCCAGTTCTTGCTGATGACTTCCTTGGCCTTGCCCTGCTCGTCGAGCGTCGGGAATGCGGCCGAGGCGTAGGATTCCGCCGGCGGCAGCTTGGCCAGCACGTCCGCCGGGATCTTGCCGTTCTTGGCGAGATCGTTGAAGCGGATCGGGTGGCAATAGCCCTTCAGCCAGCCGACCTGGCCTTCGTCGGAATAGAGATATTCCATCCAGAGCTTGGCTGCGTTCGGATGCGGCGCATAGGCGCTGATCGCCTGCACGTAGACACCGGCGACGACGCCGGTCTTCGGCACCACGACGTCGACGGGCGGGTTGCCCTTCAGCGTGTCGCGGCCAGCAAGCGCGTTATAGTCCCAGTTGATCAGGATCGGGGTCTGGCCCTGGGCGAGCGTAGCGGGCTTGCCGACGACCGGGACGAAATTGCCGGCGGCGTTGAGCTTCTTGAAGAAGTCGAGACCAGCGGTGCCGGCAGCTTCACCAGCGGCAGCTCCCGACGACAGGCCGGCGGCATAAACCGCCTGGATGGCCTGGTTCGAAGCGCGTGGATCGCCAGCGACGGCAACCGCGTTGGCAAATTCAGGCTTCAGCAGGTCGGCCCAGTCAGCCGGCGCTTCCTTGATCAGATCCTTGTTCACCATGAACGAAAGAACGCCGTAATAGTCGCCGTACCAGGCGCCGTCGGCATCCTTGGCGCTGTCCGGGATCGAGTCCCAGGTCGACACCTTGTAAGGCATCAGCAGGCCGTCGGCCTTGGCGGTCGGACCGAAGGACAGGCCGACGTCGATGACGTCGGGAGCCTGCGGGCCCTTGTTGTCCTTGTTGGCCTTGATGGCCTCGACCTCGTCGCCGGAGCCGGCATCGGGGTTGAGCTCATTGATGGTGATTTCGGGATATTTGGCCTTGAAGCCGGCGATGACGTCGCCGTAACCGCACCAGTCATGCGGCAGCGCGATGGTGGTTAGCTGGCCTTCAGCCTTGGCGGCCTTGATGAGATCGTCCATCGAATCCGCGGACGAAATCACCGTCGACGCAAAAAGCGTCGCGGCCGAAAGGGAAAGCACCTTCCCCGTGAATTTGAACATGTGTTCTCTCCGTTGAACTGACGCCGTTGGACGCCTGCGATGCGGTAGCGTTTTCGTGTGACAGCCAGATGAAAGGTTTGTGAAACCATTGGCTGGCAGCAGAAAAAGTTAACTCTTTTTAACGGGCTGTAGCAATTAGCCGTCACTTATTTTTCCGGCTAATCACTTTCTGCCTTGTTCTCCATCCCTTCCCCCTTGGTTAGCGCTTATTTTCAGATCAATTTTTCCGCAATGGCAGGCCGTCTCAGATCGTACCGGCGATAGCGTTTTCCAGCAGCGTCAGTGCCGCCTTCTTGGTCAGCTTGACCGGATTGCCGCCGGCCGTCGGATCGACCACCGCCATGTCGGCGATCAGCGCCTTGCGCTTCTTGTCCATGTCGAGCCCCTTGATCAGGCCCGGCAGCGCATGCGGCACCTTCAATTCCTTGCGCAGCTTGATGATCGCCTTGGCGAAGCCGTCGAAGCCGCCCTTGATGCCGCAATAGGCGGCGAGCCTGGCGATACGCTCCTCGATGGCGTCACGGTTGAAGGCAAGCACATAGGGCATGAACACAGCGTTGGTCATGCCGTGATGGGTGTCATAGAGCGCACCGATCGGATGCGACAGCGAATGGATGGCGCCGAGGCCTTTCTGGAAGGCGGTGGCGCCCATCGCGGCGGCACTCATCATGTGCGCCCGGGCGACAAGATCCTTGCCGTTGGCAAAGGCCTTTGGCAGGTTTTCGAACACCAGGCGCACGCCTTCGACCGCAATGCCGTCCGCCATCGGATGATAGCCCGGTGCGCAATAGGCTTCGAGGCAATGGGCAAGCGCGTCCATGCCGGTGCCGGCGGTGATGAAGCCTGGCATGCCGACCGACAGTTCCGGGTCGGCAATCACGATCGCCGGCAGCAGCTTGGGATGGAAGATGACCTTCTTGGTATGCGTCGCCTCATTGGTGATGACGCCGGCGCGGCCGACTTCCGATCCAGTGCCGGCCGTGGTCGGCACCGCGATGATCGGAGCGATCGCATCCGAATTGGCGCGCGTCCACCAATCGCCAACATCCTCGAAATCCCACACCGGCCTTGTCTGGCCTGCCTGGAAGGCGATCAGCTTGCCGAGATCGAGCGCCGAGCCGCCGCCGAAAGCGATGATGCCGTCATGCTTGCCCTTCTTGAACACCGCGATGCCGGCGGTCAGGTTGGACTCGACCGGGTTCGGCCTCACCTCGGAGAAGACACCGTATGGGATTTTGGCATCGTCGAGGATCTTCAGGGTCGAGGCCACGATCGGCAGTTTGGCCAGGCCCGGATCGGTGACGAACAGAGGCCGCTTGATGCCGGTGGCGCCAAGCACCTCAGGCAGTTCCTTGATACGCCCGGCGCCGAAGCGAACGGTGGTGGGGTAGTTCCATTTGGAGATCAGCTTGGACATTTTTTGTCTTTCGAAAAATCAGATGGCTTCGCGCAGGTGGAAGGATTTCGGCCGGGTCAGATTGTCGTAGCCGATGGCTGACAAGCCGGCGCCCTTGCCGGTGTTCTTGACGCCGGTCCAGACCAGGGCCGGATCGAGATAGTCGCAGCGGTTCATGAACACCGTGCCGGTCTCGACGCGGTTGCCGATCGCCACAGCGTGCTCGGTATCGCGCGTCCAGATCGAGGCCGTCAGCCCATAGGGGCTGTCGTTCATCAGCGCGATCGCCTCCTCGTCGTTGCGCACCTTCATGATGCCGACGATCGGACCGAAACTCTCCTCGCGCATGACGCTCATCTGGTGATCGACCTCGGTCAGCACCTCCGGCGCCAGATAGGGCGAGCCAGCCTTGTCGTTGGCCACCTTCATGTTGATGTGCGCCTTGGCACCCTTGCGCAGCGCCTCGGCCTTCTGCTCGCGGATCAGGTCGGCGAAACGGGCCTGCGCCATCGGCCCCATCGTCGTTGCCTGATCGAGCGGATTGCCGACGACATAGTTCTTCGTCTCGGCGATGAAGCCCTCGACGAATTCATCATAGACCTTTTCGTGCACATAGACACGCTCGATGCCGCAGCAGCACTGGCCGGAATTGTAGAAGGCGCCGTCAACCAGATTGGCGACCGCATGGTCCATCTTGGCATCGGGCAGCACATAGGCCGGGTCCTTGCCGCCAAGCTCGAGCCCGAGCGTCATGAAGGTGCCCGCCGCCGCCTTTTCGATGGCACGGCCGCCGGCGACCGAGCCGGTGAAATTGACATGGTCGATCTTGCCCGAGCCGAGCAGCTTTTCGGTCTGGGCATGGTTGAGCACGACGTTCTGGAACACGCCCTTGGGCAGGCCGACCTTGTCGAAGGCCTGTTGGAAACGCTCGCCGACCAGCAGTGTCTGCGCCGCGTGCTTGAGGATGACGGTGTTGCCGGCCATCAGCGCCGGCACGATGGTGTTGACGGCCGTGAGATAGGGATAGTTCCAGGGCGCGATCACCATGACCACGCCGAGCGGATCCTTCTTCACATAGCGGCGGAACCCGTCCTTCGGGTTGGATGCCGGCACGGATTTGAGCGCCGCCTCGGCGATCTCGACCATGTAGTTGGTGCGTTCCTTGACGCCGCCGAACTCGCCGCCATAGCGGACCGGCCGGCCCATCTGCCAGGCGATCTCGGGCACGATCTCGTCGGTCATCGCAACCAGCGCTTCCAGCATGGCGAGCATGTATTTGCCGCGCTCGACGATCGGCACCTGCGCCCACTTCTCCTGCGCCGCCTTGGCGCGCTCGACTGCCGCATTGACCGCCTGGTCCGTCGCGATCGGCCGCTCGGCATAGATCGAGCCGTCGACGGGGGTGATGAGTTTGACCGTTTCGGTCATCGTTTAAATCCTCGCACTTCTTTAAAATCGAAAATCATCAGTCTTTGTGGTGCCTCATCCGTCCGCCGGCACCTCATTCCGTTTGGTGACGGGAGAAGAGAGAGCTCCAACGTCGACGCACCCTCTCCCCGTTGTCTATTGGGAGAGGGTGAGGGGCTTGGACGCTTCGCAGGCAATCTAATACCGCTCGAATCCCCTGTGCAGTTCCCAATCCGTAATGCGGCGATCGTATTCGAACTGCTCCCACTTCGCGGTGTGGACATAGTGTTCGAGCACGTCTTCGCCGAGCGCCTGTTTCAGCATCTTCGACTTCGCCAGCGTCTCGGTGGCATCGCGCAGCGTCTTCGGAATCTCCGGCAGGCGAGACGCCTGATAGGCATCGCCGACGAAGGGTTTCTGCAATTCGAGCTTCTCGTCGATGCCGGCAAGTCCGGCGGCGATCAGCGCGGCGAAGGCGAGATACGGGTTCAAATCGGCGCCGCCGATGCGGCATTCCATGCGGATGCCCTTGGTGCCCTCGCCACACAGGCGGAAGCCGGCGGTGCGGTTGTCCTCGCTCCACATGATCTTGGTCGGCGCGAAGGTGCCGGCCTGGAAGCGTTTGTAGGAATTGATGTAGGGCGCCAGGAACCAGGTGAACTCCTTGGCGTATTTGAGCTGGCCCGCCGCCCATTGCTGGCCGAGCGTCGACAGCGTCCACTCAGCCTTCTTGTCGAAGAACAGCGGCGTCTTGCCGTCGGCGCTCCACAGCGAATTGTGGATGTGGCTGGAGTTGCCGGCGAGCCCGTAATTGTATTTCGACATGAACGAGATCGCCTTGCCTTCGGACTCGGCAATCTCCTTGGCGCCATTCTTCAGGATGACGTGGCGGTCGGCCATGTCCAGCGCCTCGGCATAGCGCACATTGATCTCTTCCTGGCCTGGACCCCACTCGCCCTTGGAGTTCTCGATCGGAATGCCGGCCGCTTCCATCTCGTTGCGAAGCCGGCGCATGACGCCTTCTTCCTTGGTGGTGATGCCGATCTGGTAGTCGCCGATATAGGGCGAAGCGGTGTCGAGACCCTGCCAGTGCTTCTTGCGGGCGGAATCGTAGGTTTCGTTGAACAGATAGAATTCCAGCTCGGACGCGAAATAGCCGATATAGCCGCGCTCCGTCAGCCGTTTGATCTGCTTTTTCAGGATGGCGCGCGGCGAATGCGGCAGGTCGTCATGGGTGTGGTGGTCGAGCACGTCGCAGATCACGAGCGCGGTCTTCTCCAGCCACGGAATGCGCCGCAGCGTGGCGAGATCCGGCTTCATGACGAAGTCGCCATAGCCCTTCGACCAGCTTGCCGCCTTGTAACCGGGCACCGGCTCCATATCGATGTCGGCGGCCAGCAGGTAGTTGCAGCCATGCGTTTCGTCATGCGCGGAATCGACGAAGTACTGTGCCAGGAACCGCTTTCCTGCCAACCGGCCCTGCAGGTCGACGATGCAGGCGAGCACCGTGTCGATCTCGCCGCTGGAGACCGCTTTCTTCAACTGATCGAACGAGAAATTTCCGGCCATTCCTGTGGCACTCCAGTGCTTGTCGTTTCGGGCTTGTCACGTTGAACGGGAACAAAAAGCCGTGGCGGGCGAGCCCGCTACGGCTTGATTGGCTGTTACGCGGATTCGCCAACGGCCTTTTCAGCCGCTGCGATGGTCGCCCTGCGCTTGGCGATTGCCGCATCGCCGATAGGCGGCCCCTGGAAGCGGCGATTTTCAACGGCGAACCACAACACGACGAGCAGAACGATCAATCCGATCGCATAATTGATCAGGATGTCGAAGGGCGGTTGGATGCCGGCATACATCAACACCAGAACACCAAGCACGGTAATGACGGCAAACGGCTTTGACCAGATGCCGAGCCGGAATGGTCCGAATTCGGTCCAGCTCTTTCCTTCCGCAAGAAGTCCGGCTGCGATCGGCATGGCATAGGAGACATAGAGGAAGAGAGCGCAACCAGCTGCGAGCGCCGCGAAAGCCGGCGAATAGAGCGTGGCGGCGATCGACAGCACAACACCGAGCCAGATGGCCGGGACGGGCGTGCGCCAGGTCGGCGAAACCTGCTTCCACACAGATGACCCCGGCAGACCGCCGTCACGCGAGAAGGCAAAGATCATGCGCGAGGTCGAAGTGAGCCCGGCCAGCGCGCACAGATAGTTCGACAGCACGATGGCGATGCCGAGCAGAGCCTTGAGCCAAGTTGGCGCCGGCAGATTGTTGAACAGGTTGAACCAGGCATTGCCGCCATCCTTGGCGGTCGCGACGAGATCTGGGCTGGCAAGGACGAAGGAAACCGCCATGACGAAACCGAAGACGAGAGACCAAAGGACCGCGTGGATCATGCCTCTGGGCACCGCGATGCGGGCATTGTGCGTTTCCTCGGCGGTATGCGCCGACGCGTCGAAGCCGGTGATGGTATAAAGCGGGTAGAGAAGGCCGATGAGGAAGGCCACGAGCGCCGTACGGGCCGTCGGAACATAGCCACCACCGAGATCGCCGGTCGTGTTCACGAAAGTCGTCAGCCGAGCAAGATCGAAGCCATGCGCGCCCCAGATCAGGAAGGTCAGCGTAAGCACGACCGCGACAACGAGGATGAGATAGCCGGAAAAGTCGGTCAACATCGTCGTCGTCTTGATGCCGAGATGATTGAAGAGCCCTTGGGTGACGGTAATCAGGACGACTGCCGCCGTCTGCTGCCAGAAGCCCCAGGTCGACGTGTCCAAGCCCAGGATCGGCCCCGCGACGAGCCCCTGAAACAGCAAGTAGACGCCGACATTCACCGAAGCGACGACGAAGATCAGGCCGAGCAAGTTGATCCAAGCCGTGGCCCAGCCCCAGCCACGCCCGCCAAGGATTGAGGACCAGTGATACAGGCCGCCGGCTGTCGGATATGCTGATCCAATCTGGCCGAGAGAAGCCGCGACCACGAGCGCAAAGACGCCGCCTATAACCCAGCCGATGGTCGCCTCGAAACCGCTGCCGGTTGCCATGGCCAGCGGGAAGGACGTTATGCCGCCAGCCAGAATGCAGATGATCGAGAAGGAAATAGCAAAATTGGAGAAGCCGCTCATGCGGCGAGCCAATTCCTGGGCATAGCCCATACTGTGAAGGATCTTCGTGTCCTCCGACTTGTCGGAGTGATCAGGTGTTGTCATGTCAGAATTCCCCTGTTGGTCCTTAGCTGGCCGATTGAACTGACTTTCCGACTGAATGCGATCTGGGCCGCGTGGCCTCCTCTGGTTCCAGATCCGAAAAAATGCCCGTGAGCAGATCCGCCCATTTCCGCTGCCCGGTGTCGCCGGAGATTTCGTCGTTGCGGATTTCGATCATGGCGCAGGGCAGCCCGCGTGAGCGCGCGTGCCGTTCCAGCGTGAAATAGACGCGGTCGGCAGGCGAATAGGGTTCGTTGACGCCGACGCTGATGCCGGCGAGCCGCTTGAGCGCCGATATCAGTGGCGATGCCAGCCGGCGGTCCTCGTCGTGAATGATGCCGATATGCCAGGGCCGGTTGCGGCTCTTGTAGACCGGCGTGAAGGAATGGACGGAGACCAGGCGGGTCTCCTGACCGCGCGCCAGCCTGTCCTCGACAATGTGCTCGATCGCGTCGTGAAACGGCTGCCAGGCAAGGGCGATCCGCGCCGCGCGCTGTTTTTCCGACAGGCCGGTATTACCGGGTATGGCTGTCGTTTCGCTGACCGGCGGCACCAGGTCCGGCGCGTCGAGCGGCCGGTTGCAGTCGATGACGAGACGCGAAATGCGGGTTTCGACCAGCGTGGCATCGAGTGCCTGCGCCATGCGCGTTGCCACCGGCAGAGCGCCGGGATCCCAGGCGATGTGCCGGGAAAGGTCTTCGGCGGCAAGGCCGAGCGTGCCGAATTCGGCGGGCAGGAAATTGGAAGCGTGATCGCAGGTCAGCACGAAAGGGCTCGATCCGCCCGGGTTCGTCACCCTCACGGTATCGGACGATGCAAGGCTGGCGGGCCGTGCTTTCTCCATAGTCTGCGGTCCCCGGGGAGCGCTGTATCGTATGTTACGTATTTTGCCTCATTGCGTCCCTACGGATGATTTCATACAGTTTGTCCGGCTTTGTCAAATGCGATCTCGTGGGCCAGGCCAAGGGGTGGGGAAAACATGATTTCCAGCATTGCCGAACTGATCGCCGACCGCGTCGGCACGATGCCGGCCGGCGAACGTCGCGCGGCCCAGACGCTGATCGCGAGCTATCCCTTAATCGGCCTCAAGACGGTCGCCGAATTCTCGGCTGCGGCCGGCGTCTCCTCGCCGACGATCCTGCGCTTCGTTGCCCGGCTGGGCTTCCAGAACTATCCGGAATTCCAGTCGAGCCTGCAGGACGAATTGGCGGCGCAACTGCAATCGCCGGCCACGCGAACGCTCAACCCGCCCTCGCCCGGCGGCGGCACGGTGTCGCCGATGCTGGAAGCGACGCTCGACAACATGCGCGAGACCTTCCGCCACCTCTCGGACAGGCAGCTTGCCGACATTGCCACCCGGCTTGCCGAGCGGCGCGGCAAGACATTCCTGATCGGCGGCCGCTTCACCGATCCGCTGGCGCGCTACATGGCCGCCCATCTCGCCGTCATCCAGCCCGATGTCTTCCATCTCGCCGGCCAGGAAAGCATGTGGCGCGACCGGCTGATCGACATGGGCAAACGCGACGTGCTGGTGATCTTCGACATCAGGCGTTACCAGGACAGCCTCGTCCGCTTCGCCGAGAAGGCGCATCAGCACGGCGTTCAGATCGTGCTCTTCACCGACCAGTGGCTGTCGCCGATTGCCCGGTTTGCCCGCCATGTCATCGCCGGACGCACCGCCGTGCCTTCCGCATGGGATTCCTCGGCAGCGCTTTTCGTCGTCGCCGAAACGCTGATCGGCGCCGTCACGAGACAACTCGAGGCCGATGGCGCCCGGCGCATTCGGGAAATGGAAGGCCTGCGCTAGATACGTTTCCAACGCAAACCGCAACGGCTCCAGGGAGCGTCCGGATACTCACGTTACCGAGATTTAATGTGCACGATCGCGTGATAATTGCCATAAACCGATGATATCGGGATGTGGCGTGGCTGGTTTTCGCCCCCAGCCCGTATCGTCGCTGCATTCGTTTCCATCTGGAACCGGCAGACGATTCTTCGCTGGAGTGTCGATGTCGCGCTGGAAACAGATTGTCCTTGGGCTTGTGATTTTGGTCGTCGCCGCGGCTGCCTGGGCGCGTTTCTACCCCGGTGCTCCTGAAGTGCTGGCGCGCTGGGGGATGGATTGGGCGTATGGCGCGACACCCCCGGCGAAAGAGGCCTCGGCCGCCGGTTCCCGGCAGGGTGGGCGCAACGGCACCCAGATTGTCACCATCGTCGCATCGCCGGCCGCCTCCGCAACCATCAACGACCGCCTGCAGGCGATCGGCACCGGCCGCGCCAACGCCTCGGTGACCGTCAATCCCTATAGCTCCGGCCGCCTTGCCGAACTGCTGGTCGAATCCGGCAGTCATGTCGATAAGGGCCAGATCATCGCTACGCTCGATTCCGAGACCGAGATCATCTCTCAGGACCGGGCCAAGCTCGCTTTGCACGATGCGCAATCCAAGCTTGATCGCGTCAAGTCGCTGCGCGCTTCCAATGCGGCGACGCCTGTCGCCGTTGCCGACGCCGAAGTGGTTCTGGCGGGCGCCAAGCTGGCGCTTCAGGATGCCGAACTTGCGTTGCAGCGCCGGTCGATCCTGGCGCCGATCGCCGGCACCGTCGGCATCCTGCCGATCTCCGCCGGCAACTATGTGACCAACCAGTCGGCGATCGCCACGCTCGACGACCGTTCCTCGATCCTGGTCGATTTCCAGGTGCCCGAGCGCTTCGCCGCCGCCATCAAGGTCGGCGCCCAATTGACGGCGACGCCCATTGCCAATCCGAGCAACGCCTATACCGGCACGGTTTCGGCCATCGACAATCACATCGACGAAAAGAGCCGCACGCTTCTGGTCAAGGCCAAGATCGCCAACCCGGCCGATTCGCTGCGCGCCGGCATGTCATTCGGCATCACCATGAAATTCCCCGGCGAGACCTATCCGGCCGTCAGTCCGCTGGCGATCCTGTGGGGATCGGACGGCGCCTATGTCTGGCAAATCGAGAACGGCAAGGCCAAGCGGGTGCCGGTGCGCGTCATCCAGCGCAACACCGAAACCGTGCTGATCGATGCGAAGATCGACAGCGGCGACATGGTGGTCACCGAAGGGACGCAGAGCGTCAGCGAGGGCGGCGAGGTTCGCATCGCTGGCCAGGAGCAGCCCAACCCCAACGCCGCCGAAGGCTCATGACCGGCCCCGTCAACGCCGCCAGCGACACCGGCTTCACCGCCCTGTTCATCCGCAGGCCGGTGATGGCCTTCGTGCTGAACACCCTCATTGCCGTTGCCGGCCTCGCCGCCTTCTACGGCGTCGAGGTCCGTGAACTGCCCGACGTCGACCGCGCCGTCGTCACCGTTTCCACCACCTTCGAGGGGGCGGCCGCCGAAACCGTCGACCGCGAGCTGACCGACACGATCGAGGGTGCCGTCGCCCGCGTCTCCGGCGTCAAGTCGATCTCGTCCTCGTCGTCCTTCGGCTCGAGCCGCGTTACCATCGAGTTCAACGACGGCGTCGACCTGAATGTGGCCGCCTCCGATGTGCGCGACGCCGTCGGCCGCGTCGCCAACCAGATGCCGGACACCGCCGATCCGCCACGCATCGTCAAGGCCGACGCCAATTCCGACGCTGTGATGCGGCTGGCGGTGACCTCCGACAACATGTCGATCCAGGACATGACGGTCGTGGTCCAGGATCAGATCGAAGACGAACTGGCGGCCGTGCCCGGCGTGGCCGACGTCCAGGTCTATGGCGACCGCGACAAGATCTTCCGCATCGACGTCGACCAGAACAAGCTCGCCAGCCTCGGCTTCACGGTCGCCGACCTCAGGACGGCGCTTGCGTCCGTTGCCTTCGATTCCCCGGCCGGCTCGATCACCACGACCAACCAGGACCTGATCGTGCGCACGACCGCGGACGTGACCACCCCCGAGGAATTCGAAAACATCATCATCGGCGGCACGACGCGCATCCGCGATGTCGCCACCGTCACGCTCGGCCCCGATGTCGGCCAGACGACGCTGCGTTCGGACGGCAAGACCGGCATCGGCATCGGCATCATCCGCCAGGCGGAATCGAACACTCTGGATATTTCGACCGGCGTCCAGGCCGCCGTCGCCAAACTGCAGCAGAACCTGCCCAAGGGCATGGCGATCAAGATCACCAGCGACGACGCCGTCTTCGTCAAGGGCGCCGTGCACGAGGTCGAGATCGCGCTCGGCCTGTCGGTCACCATGGTGCTGATCGTCATCTATGTCTTCCTGCTCGACTGGCGCGCAACGCTGATCCCCGGCCTGTCGATGCCGGTGGCCATGATCGGCACCATCGCCGCCATCTATCTGGCCGGCTTCTCGGTCAACATCCTGACGCTGCTCGCCTTGGTTCTGGCAACGGGACTGGTGGTGGACGACGCCATCGTTGTGCTCGAAAACATCGTGCGACGCCGCAACGAAGGCATGGGGCCGCGCGCGGCCGCCGTGCTCGGCGCGCAGGAAGTATTCTTCGCCGTCGTTGCGACGACGCTGACGCTGGTCGCCGTCTTCGTGCCGATCTCGTTCCTGCCCGGCCAGACCGGCGGCCTGTTTCGCGAATTCGGCTTCGTGNTGGTCGCCGTCTTCGTGCCGATCTCGTTCCTGCCCGGCCAGACCGGCGGCCTGTTTCGCGAATTCGGCTTCGTGCTTGCGATGTCGGTGCTTCTGTCCTGCGTGGTGGCGCTCACGCTCTGCCCGATGCTCGCTTCGCGCATGCTGACCAGCGCATCGCTTCACCACGAAGGCGGCCACGGCATCGGCGCCCGCATCGGCGGTGCCTTGAACGCAGCCTATCGGCGCGGCCTGCATGCTTGCCTCGACGCGCCCTGGATCGTGATTCTGGTCGCGGTGCTGTTTGCCGGTACCGCCTTCACGCTGTTCGGCACCATCCGCCAGGAACTGACGCCGACCGAGGACCGCGCGGCCGTGCTGTTGCGCATCAGCGCCCCGCAAGGCGTCAGCCTCGACTACACGACGCAGCAGATGCAGAAGATCGAGAAGCTGATCCAGCCGATGCGCGATTCCGGCGAGATCCGCTCGACCTTCGAGAACGCCGGCCAGAACGGCTCCTACAATTCCGGCTTCATGGTGATGACGCTCGCCCCCTGGAACGAGCGCAGCCGCAGCCAGCAGGAGATCATGGCCGAGATCAGACAGTTCACCAAGCAGGTGCCGAGCGTGCGCATCTTCCCGGTGCAGCCCAACAGCCTCGGCATCCGCGGCGCCGGCAACGGCCTGCAATTCGCGCTGGTCGGCAACGACCGCAAGGCGCTCGGCGACGCGGCGCTGAAGATCATCGCCGAGATGCAGAAAGACCCGCGCTTCCAGACGCCGCGCCTGTCGATCGACCCGACCCAGCCGCAGCTTGCCGTCGCCATCGACCGCGAGCGCGCCTCCGACCTCGGCATCGACATCACCGGGCTCGCCAACACCATGCAGGCCATGCTCGACGGCAATGATGTCGTCGACGTCTACATCGCCGACCGCAGCTATGGCGTGAAGCTGGTTTCCACCACCAACCCGATCAACGATCCGACCGATCTCGAAAACGTCTTCCTGAAGACGGCGGACGGCCGCTTCGTGCCGATGTCGACCATCGCCACGCTGACAGAGCGCGCCGTGCCGCCATCGCTGTCGCGTGAACAGCAGCAGCCGTCGGTGGCGATCACCTCCAACCTCTCAGGCAATTTCGCGCTTGGCGATGCACTGACCCGCGCCGAAGAAATCGCCACGCCGCTGCTGCCGCCAGGCAGCCGCATCTTGCCATTGGCCGAAGCCGCGACGCTGGGCGAAACCAACAGCGCCATGATCACCATCTTCGGCTTCGCGCTGGTCATCATCCTCCTGGTGCTGGCCGCGCAGTTCGAGAGTTTCGTCAGCGCCGTCATCATCATGGCGACCGTGCCGCTTGGTCTTGCCTGCGCCATCATCGCACTGCTCCTGAGCGGCACCAGCCTCAATGCCTACAGCCAGATCGGCCTGGTGCTTCTGGTCGGCGTCATGGCCAAGAACGGCATCCTGATCGTCGAATTCGCCAACCAGCTGCGCGATCGCGGCCTTGGCGTGCGCGAAGCGATCGAACAGGCCTCGACCATTCGCCTGCGGCCGGTGATGATGACGATGATCTGCACCATACTTGGCGGCGTGCCGCTGGTAATGGCCGCCGGCGCCGGCGCGGAGGCGCGCGTGGCGCTCGGCTGGGTGATCGTCGGCGGACTGGGGTTGGCCACCGTCTCGACGCTGTTCCTGACGCCGGTCGCCTATCTCCTGCTTGGCCGCTTCGTCACGCCCAAGACGCATGAGGAAGCGCGGCTGAAGCGCGAACTCGAAGAAGCCGCCTACGCCAATGTGGAGCCGGCGGAATAAAAAATTCCACGAAAGTGGGTTGCGATATTCCATCCGGAATTTCGCCCGAACAGAATACGCTATCTTAAGAGCCGGCCCTCGATCGACCAGCGCGCGGCGATGAAATTCAGCACCGCCGCCACGATGACACCGCCGATCTTTGCCGGCCACACGCCGGCGATGCCGGCAAAGAGTGCGATCGACAGGCTGGAGACGCCGAGCGAGATCAGCGCCCCAAGCGAGACGAAGCGAAGGAAGGCGTCATGCAGCCGGATCGCGCGATTGCGCTCGAACGACCAGAACCCATTCGCCACGAAGGAGAAGACGACGGCGATGGACCATGAGACGATGTTGGCGGGCAGCGGCGGGACATGCAGCTTGAGCAGCAGGAAAAACCCGGCAAGGTCGATGGCCGTGTTCACCAGCCCGACAATGGCGAAGCGGACGATCTTGCTGCCGGTCGAACGCTGGGGCTGGTCGGCGCCGCTCATCCCCTGCCATCCATGATCTCGACATCGGCGCGGGCGAGGCTCTCGCCGAATGAGTCCGAGGCCAGCACGCCGAATTCCACTTCGCGCACCCTTTGCATTGGATCACGCCCGCGCAATGTGTCGTCGACATAGCCGGGATGGCACATGAACAGGCCTCGTTCCGGCAGTGTTTCGACAGCGGCATGCAGAACCGGAGCAAACCTCTCGGGTTGCCGCCAGTCATAGATGCCGGCGAGCGGCTTGAAAATGGTGAAGCCGGCGCGCGCCATCGCACGGTTGAAGCCGGCGGCCACGGCGGCGATTGCCGCGACTTTCGGCGCCACGGTGGCATTGCCAAGCGCCGGCGCCCCGCGCAGCACCGGCTTCTCGGAAGCTTCTGAAAACCGCGCCCGCAGCCATGTACGCACGACCGGCAGGAAATGCACGTGCTGGTGGCCGTCGATGAAGTCGGGCCGGCGGCCCAGCGCCTCGATGAAGCGATCGTACTGTGCGTCGAGCTCGGCATGGACATCTTGCTCGTCGACGCGGCCGCGCAGGACCGGCAGTGCCAGCGAGCGGAGCGGCGGCAGCCTGCCTTCCGGCGCCAAGCTCGATCGGCCCGTGACCGCTGGCTGGTCCGTCAGGGTAAGATGCAGCCCGACCGCCGCGCGGCCGCACAGCGGCTTCATGCGCGCCGCCGCATCAGGCCATTCGGGAAAGCCGGTCATGCAGCTGGTGCCCGTCAGGCGGCCTCGATCGAGCAGGTCGAGTATCCCGGAGGAAACGCCTGGCGCCAGTCCGTAATCGTCGGCGATCAAACGGATGCGCCGCGTCATGCCCCGGGTGCGCCTGGCAACCTGTCAGCGGCGACCTCGCCGCGCAAGGCCTCACCATGCAAGACCTCACCACGCAAAATCTCACCACGCAAGACATCGCGCACGATATAGACCGGTCGATCCTTGCTCTCCGAGAGCGTGACCCAGACATATTCGCCGATCAGGCCGAGCAGTGTGAGGTTGAGGCCGCCGAGCAGGACGACGGCGACCATCAGGCTGGGATAGCCGGGCACCGCGATGCCATAGAACATCACTTCGAAGAACACCTTGGCGCCGTAAAGCAGGCCCGCCAGCGCCGCCAGCATCCCGCTCAGGCTGATGATACGCAGCGGGATGACGGAAAACGACGTAAACCCTTCCAGCGAGAAGGCGATCAGGTTGAGCCGGCTCCATTTCGACTTACCGCTGGCGCGGTTCTCCGGCGAATATTCTATGGCCTTCTGGCGGAAGCCGGCCCAGGCGAACAGGCCCTTGTTGAAGCGCCGCTTGTCGCGCAAGCTCGTCAGCGCGCGTGCCACAGCGGCCCGCATGACGCGAAAATCACCCGCGTTCTCCGGAATGTCGAAGCGCTGGCTGCTGTTGATCAGGCTGTAGAAAAGCCGCGCCAACTGGCTGCGCCGCCAGCTGGCCTCGCGCCGGTCGTTCTGCGCGTAGACGACATCGATGTCGGGGTTTTCCACCAGTTCGGCGATCATCTTCAGGCTGATGTCCAACGAATGCTGGAGATCGGCGTCCATGACCAGCACCATGTCGCCCCGCGACTGGTCTAGGCCGGCGAGCACCGCGACTTCCTTGCCGAAGTTGCGGCTGAGCCGCACGATCTCCCAGGAACCCGACAGCGCCTGCGAAAACCGCTCTGCGCTATCGTCGCGGCTGCCGTCGTCGATCAGGATCTTGTGGACGGCCATGCCGAAACGTTGCGACACCGCCGCTTCGAGCCTGTCGAGCAATTCGGCAAAAGCCGAAGCCGATTGCGCCTCGTTGAAAAACGGCGCCACGATATCGAGAGTAGGCCGCGACTCAGCCATTTGCGACAGGCCCTTCATGCATCACCTTGTCTCGCGTCACCTTGCCTTGCGCCTTGGCCCAGAACCACCAGATCAGGGAACCGGCGATAATGGTGACCGCGATCGGCCGAAACCAAGGATAGGTCAAATCTTGGATATGGCGGTCGACGCCCGTCAATCCGGTCAGGAACAGCATCACCGATAGCACCGAGGCCAGGACACCGCCTTTTTCCTCGCGCCATAACAAGGCAATGGCGAGGCCGGCGGGCACGGCGATCATGGCATAGGTGTTAGGCTCGACACGCGGGTTGAAGACGCACATGTAGAACGTCGCCGTCAGGAAGATGGCGAGATCAGCCGTTCCGCGCTCGAGCCTGCGGTCGAACCAGATGACTGCGCAGAGCGTAAACAGGGCCATGACGATGCGTATGACCGTGGCGCTGATTTCCGGCAGTGGCAGTCCCATCCGGGTGAAGGGGGCTGTGAAATCGGTGGGGACGAAGTGGCTGGTGTTGTCGACGGCCATCGAGGTCAGCATCTCTGCGAAAAGACGATATTGGTCGTTGAGATAGCCTGCAGGTGCGAAAGCGTAGGGCAAAGCGAGCACGAACAGCACCGCCAGCACCAGGACCGGTATCAACCGGAGGCGCAGGGCTCCCACCAACAGCAGCATGATGATCGCCGTCGGCTTGGCGATGATGGCAACGGAAGCCCAGAAGAACGTTTCGGCGCGACGCCCCTCGAGGGCCGAAAAGGTAAGGAGCCAGCAGGCGCCGGCCAAGAGGATCGTCGCCTGGCCGTTGCGGATTGCGCCCATCGCCATCGGCAGGGCAAGAAAGAGCCCGAAGGAAAGCAGCCATGGCAGTTCCCCGCCGCCGAGCTTGCGCACCTGCCGCATGGCGGCCAATGTCAGCACCGCGAAACCGATAATATGCCAGATCAGGCCGCCGAGATGCGGGCCGAGCTTGACCAGCGGAACGTAGAGCGCGGCAAAGGCCGGCGCGTAGAGATACCCCATCTCGGACTGTAGATTGTAGAGCGGGCGGCCGGCCAGAAGGGCCTCGCTGCCGTCTATATAGGCCTGCCAGACTGTACGCGTGTGGGGTGACCACAGGACGAGCGCAAGAACGACCAGGAAGGCTCCGATCCACATGCCAAGTCCCAAACGGTCGAAGACCGGCTTGGAAAGCGTCATCCGCGCACCCCACACAATTCCAGAACGATTTCCCATCACCGCCTGTATTTGAAGGCGGCATATCACGGACAAAGCAGCGTGGCATAGAGGGGCCGGAAGACGCGGACATCGAAACCGCCGGCCCGCCCTGAAGCCGGAGACCGGCCTTTGTTGATGACCATCGATGGCCTTTTGAAGGCCTCGGCTTCGAACTCCAGATGCCCTAGGAATTGCGCCAACCCTTTGTTTTAACGCAATTTCCAGGGGAAATCGCTATGCGCTTTTCCCGGGAAAACGGCTTCCCACTTTTCCGGAAGTTGCTTTAAGGCCGGATGAAAACCTTGCCATTGGGCTTGGCCAGTTCCGCCGGCAACCGCGCCATGGCCTCGGCGAGCGGCACCACCGCCGTCACGTCGGTCGACCAGCGCCCGTCGGAAAACCGCTTCTGCGCCTCCAGGATCGCCAGGCCGCGCCGGTCTTTGAATTGCCGCATCCATTCGCTCAGCCAGAAGCCTTCTATGTGCTTGTGCTGGAAGATCATCTGGCCGGGCTCGCGGATGATGGTGGCATCGGTGTCGAGCCGGCCGTAGATGATCCAGCGCGAACGCTTCGGCATGACGTCGAAGATGGTCGAGGCCAATGGTCCGGTCACCGCATCGAGGAAGATGCGCGGCTGCTCTTCTTTCATCACTTGACGCAACGCTGCCTTGAAGTCCGGCGCCTTTTCATTGAGGACATGCGCCGCGCCAAGCTCTTTCAGCAATGCGGTCTGGTCTTCACGGCGCACGGTGACGATAGGCCGGAACCCCGCCTCCCCAGCCAGGCCGATGATCAGCTTGCAGAGCTGGCTGGCGCCGGCGGTCATGACGAAGGCCTTTTCACCCTCCTGTTTGACGATCTCGAACATGGCGATCGCGGTGAGCGGATTGACGATCATCGCCGCGCCATCCTCATCACGCACGGTGTCGAGGAGCGGAATGCAGACCGCCGTCTCGGCGACGGCATATTGCGCCCACGAACCCCAGTTGGTAACGCCGGTGGCGAAGGCGACCCGCTTGCCGATCAGGCTTTTGGGATAGGGCTCATCACCGCCGGCAACGACCGTGCCGACGCCCTCGAAACCGGCCGGTTGGCCCTTGGCGCGCGGCTGGCCGTACTGGCCCTTGATGAAGGCGACGTCGGAAGGATTGATCGAGGCGAGACTGACCTTGATCAGCACCTGGCTCGGTCCAGGCGCCGGCACCGCAATGCTGCCCGGTTCGATGTAGGGCTCCATCGCTTCCAGCACGCTGCCGCTCGGCGTCCTGGTGTAGCCGTCGCCGACCAGCAGCAGCGCCTGCATATCGGAAGGGATGGTCATCGCGGGCTCCTTGGCTGCTGGCAGAGGTCAGGCAACGGCTCAGACCTTTTCCTGCGTGTATTTCTTCAGCTCCGTCCGCGCCACCTGGCGGCGATGCACGGCATCGGGTCCGTCGGCGAGGCGCAATGTCCTCAGATGCGTCCACGAGCGGGCAAGCGGCGTATCCTGGCTGATGCCCTGGGCGCCGAACATCTGCACCGCCTCGTCGGTCACCTTGAGCGCGACGCGTGGTGCGATGACCTTGATCTGGCTGATCCAGGGGGCCGCGGCGCGCGCATCGCCCTGGTCGATCATCCACGCCGCCTTGAGGCACAGCAGCCGCGCCATCTCGATCTCCATGCGGCATTCGGCGATGATGTCGAAATTGGCACCGAGTTTCGCCAGGGGTTGGCCGAAGGCCTCGCGGCGCACCGAGCGCTGGCACAGCATCTCCAGGGCCATCTCGGCCTGGCCGATGGCGCGCATGCAGTGGTGGATGCGGCCCGGCCCGAGCCGGCCTTGCGCGATCTCGAAGCCCCTGCCCTCACCGAGAATGAGGTTCGAGGCGGGTACCCGGACATTGTCGAAGCGAAGGTGCATGTGGCCATGCGGCGCGTCGTCGTCGCCATAGACCTGCATGGCGCGGACCTTGGTCACGCCCTTGGTGTCCGATGGCACCAGGATCATCGAATGGCGACGGTGCCGCGGTTCCTGGTCGCCGCCGGTCCGCACCATGACGATGTAGATGGCGCAACGCGGGTCGCCGGCGCCCGACGCCCACCATTTCTCGCCATTGAGCACATAGTCGTCGCCCTGCTTCTCGCAGCGCATCGCAATGTTGGTGGCGTCCGACGAGGCCACATCCGGCTCGGTCATCAGATACGCCGAGCGGATCTTGCCGTCGAGCAGCGGCTCGAGCCACGTCTTCTTGTGGTCGGCCGAACCGTAGCGTTCCAGCACCTCCATGTTGCCGGTGTCGGGCGCCGAGCAGTTGAAGGTCTCCGCGCCGAGATGCGCCTTGCCCATCTCCTCGGCCAGATAGGCATATTCGACAGTCGACAGGCCATAGCCGCGCTCCGAGCCGGTCAGCCAGAAATTCCACAGGCCGCGCTCCCGTGCGGTTCTCTTAAGCCCTTCGAGGATTTCGCTTTGCCGCGCGCTGTAAACCCAGCGGTCGCCGTCCTTGCCCACTTCGGCGAGGAATTCCTTGTCCAGCGGCATTATCTCGTCGCGTACCATGGCCGCGACGCGGGCGTGGATCGGCTTCAGCCGCTCGGTCATGCCGAGGTTCATCTCCGTCATCGGTCGCTAACCCTTCATACAGGCCGGGCATTTTACCCGTGGCAAGGATGACCGTACTTCGGATAGCCTTGTCAACGCGAACTGATTGCCGCATGCCGAGGCAGGGCGCAGAGGATTGTGGTGGGCTATCTGGATGAACTGTTTTCGGTGGCCGGCAAGACCGCGCTGGTGACGGGTGCGGCGACCGGCATCGGCCGCATGGCGGCTACAGCGCTGGTCAAGGCCGGCGCCAGCGTCATGATCGCCTCGCGCAAGGGCGAAGACTGCGTCAAGGTCGCCGGCGAATTGAACGATCTCGGCGCCTCCGGGCGGGCCGATGGCTTTGCTGGCGACGTCTCCAGCGAGGCCGGCATTGCCGCGCTTGTCGCCGAGGTCAAGGCGCGGACCGACCAACTCGATATTCTGATCAACAATGCCGGCGTTTCCTGGGGCGCGCCGCTGGGGAGTTTTCCCTACCACGCCTGGGCCAAGGTTTTCGGCGTCAATGTCACCGCGGTTTTCCACCTGACGCGCGAATTGCTGCCGCTGCTCGAGGCCGCCGCCAGCGACGCCGATCCGGCCCGGGTGATCAATCTGGGCTCGGTGATGGGCACGCAGCCGCTCGCCGACGACGCCTATTCCTACACCGCCTCGAAGGCCGCCGTTCATCATCTGACGCGTACTCTGGCGCTCGAATTCGCCCCTCGCCGCATCACCGTCAACGCCTTCGCGCCCGGCCCGTTCCAAAGCCGTATGACGGCCTTTGCCACCGGCACCCAAGAACAGGCCGACCATGTCGGCAGCCATGTTCCGATCGGCCGTATCGGCACACCGGATGACATTGCCGGCGCAACGCTCTATTTGTGCAGCCGTGCAGGCAGCTATGTCACCGGCGCCATCCTGCCGATCGATGGCGGGCAGTCGGTGCAGCATGGATTGACCTTGTTCAAGGAATGACATTTGCCGGCCGCAGAAGCCGGGGGTGAACTGGAGGACATGAGCGTGGAACCGATCAGTCTCGATGTGCTTCTGGCCAGCGTCGGCAAGGAAGTTGGCGTCTCACCCTGGCGGGCGGTTACGCAACGCATGATCGATCAGTTTGCGGACGCCACCGACGACCACCAGTTCATCCACTGCGACCCGGAGCGGGCCAAGCGCGAGACGCCGTTCGGCGGCACCATCGCCCATGGCTTCCTGTCGCTGTCGCTGCTGTCGGCGATGACCTTCGAGACCATGCCGCCGCTGGAAAACGGCAAGATGGGCGTCAATCACGGCTTCGATTCGCTGCGCTTCCTGGCGCCGGTGAAGACTGGCGCCCGCATCCGCACCCGTTTCGTGCTGGCCGACGTCAAGGTCAGGCCGTCGGGCTGGGTGCAGACCGCGCACGACGTGACGATCGAGATCGAGGGCTCGAAGAAACCAGCACTCACCGCCCGCTGGCTGACGCTGACCCTGATCGAACGCCAGCCCGAGACCGCATGAACGACCCGAACGCGCTCGACCAGGCGGCGCTCGCGTCCTACCTCGAGGCGGAAATCCCTGGCTTTTCCGGGCTCGCCGCAATCGAAAAATTCAAATCCGGCCAGTCGAACCCGACCTATCTGCTGATGGCGGCAAGCGGCCGCTATGTGCTGCGCGCCAAGCCGCCGGGGCAGTTGTTGAAATCGGCGCATCAGGTCGACCGGGAATTTCGTGTGATGAAGGCGCTTGCCGGCAGCGCGGTGCCCGTCCCCCGGATGCTGCATCTGTCGGCCGAGGATTCGCCGATCGGCCGCATGTTCTACGTCATGGCTTTCCTCGACGGCCGCATCTTCTGGGATCCGGCATTGCCCGAAGCGCGCGACAACGATGAGCGTTCCGCTGTTTACGACGCCATGAACGGTACGCTGGCGGCCCTGCACGCTGTCGATGTCGAGGCCGTGGGCCTCGGTGATTTCGGCCGGCCGGGCAATTATTTCGAGCGGCAGCTGGCCCGCTGGACCAGCCAGTACCGCGCTTCGGAAACCGGCGCCATCGCCGACATGGACCGCCTGATCGCCTGGCTGGAACGGCATATGCCCGCCGATGACGGCCGTGTCTCGCTGGTCCATGGCGACTACCGGCTGGACAATCTGATCTTCGCGCCGGACCAGCCAAAGGTGCTGGCGGTGCTCGACTGGGAGCTTTCGACATCGGGCCATCCCTTCGCCGACATCGCCTATCAGTGCATGCAGTGGCGCTTGCCGCACGCATCCGGCTTTCGCGGCCTCGGCGGCATTGACCGGACGGCGCTCGGCCTGCCCTCGGAAGAGGATTATGTCGCCGCCTATTGCCGCCGACGCGGGCTCGAAGGCATCGGCAATTGGCCGTTCTTCATCGCCTTCTCCTTCTTCCGCCTGGCGGCGATCTGCCAGGGTGTCTACAAGCGGGCGCTGGACGGCAATGCCTCCAATCCCGAAAAGGCCAGAACCTATGGCGAGGCGGTGAAGCTCTTGTCACATCTCGCCGCCAAGCTGATCGACAAAGAGATGTGACGTGATGGGAGGGACGGCTGTGTCGGCGCGATCCGATGCCTGTTGTTTGGGAACCTGAGGCGCTCTTGTCCGTTTCCGTACAGCGTATATAGTTTAGCCGGACACCCACCAATCAAAAGGCACGGATCTTGCCGCAGAGCGTCCAGAAACGCCGCGAGAAACAAAAGGCCGAACTGCGCTCCGAACTGGTCGCAGCCGCGCACAAGCTCGTCCAGGAAGAAGGCTATGAGGGGCTGACCATCCGCAAGCTGGCCAAGCGGGTCGGCTATGCACCGATGTCGGTCTATTCCTACTTCGCCGACAAGCAGGACATCCTGTTCGCGCTTGCCGAAGATGCGTTCGAGACGCTTGCCCGGCGCATCGAGGAGCACCCTTCCGACGACCCGATCGAGGCCCTGCAGGCGGTGATGACCGAATATGCGGCCTTCGGGCTTGGCAATCCCAACGAATACCGCACCGTCTTCATGACCGAAAAGACCAAGCTGCCGGAAGGCAGGAGCTACGCGGACATGGAGGAAAGCAACCCGGCGATGAAGGCACTGATCAGCCGGGTCGAGGCCTGTGTCGCCGCCGGCAAGCTGCAGGGCGATCCGCGCGCCATCGCCACCATGCTTTGGGCGGTCGGCCACGGCACGATCTCGCTGCTGATCACCTTTCCATTCTACCCCTTCGGCGATCCCCAGGCTTTCGTGAAGCGGATGTGCGATTTCACGCTTGCGACATTGCGCACGCAAGATGTGCCTCCGCTGACCGAGACACCGGTCAACTGCTGAACGACATCCCCTTACTGCAAAACCTTGTCGCCACCGGCCAAACCGGTGGCGATTTCTTGGTTAACAAAAAATTTCCGTACATGTACGATTTCGTCTTGAACTTCGTGAGCGGCAGGCGTATCTGTACGGCATAACGTACATGTACGAAGAAATTCACCCGTCGAAAACGGAGACTGACAATGAAAAAGACCGTCCTCACCCTCGCCGCCATTCTGGCCCTTTCGGGCTCGGCTTTCGCCGCCAGCGCCACCCACCCGGTCAAGCACCTGCCGGCTGCGACCTGCGTCGATACCAGGACCAATGTGAAGCTCGATTGCGCTTCGACCGGCTCGGTCGAGAAGAAGGGCAACACGGAAAACACCGCTGAAGGCAAAGGCCCGCGCCTCGGCATCAGCATCAACCCGTGGATCGTGCCGAGCGCGTTCTAACATTTGCGCCAAACGCTTCTGGCCGGCGCGGCCGGCCATTCGGTGACGTCAGCCGATCGAGACCGGCAGCCTGGTCGTCGAACTCTCGAACGCTGCATCGATCAGCTTCTGCATGTCGGCGGCGCGCCGGAACGATGGATCGCCGTTCTGCCCGCTATCCAGCGCCTCGGCGAAGCGCCTTGCGTTACGCTTGACATCCGGCGGCGCCAGAGTCCGCCAGCGCTGCAGGTCGACATCTCCGCCGAGACAGGCGGACAGGTGCGAAACCTTGCCGTCGGTCTCGACCTTGATGGCGCCCTTGGTGCCGTGCAGCGTCAGCGACAGATCGTTGGCGTGGCCTGTCGTGTAGCGGCTCGCCATGATCGTGGCGAGCGCGCCTGACTTCAGCCGCGCCGTCATCGCCACGCTGTCATTGGCGTCCAGCACATAGTCGCCAATCTGCTCGCCCTCGGCCTTCGGAAACGTCACCAGGTCGGCATGCAGGCTGACGATGTCCTGGGCGGCGCCATAGGTGGCGAAGTCCAGTATGTGTATGCCGACATCACCCAGCACGCCTGTCGAACCATGCCGGCTCGACAGGCGCCACAGCCATTTGTCCTCGACCCGCCAGTTGCCCCAGGATTTGCTGACCAGCCAGCTTTGCCGATAACTCGCCTCGACATGGCGGAGTTCGCCGATGGCGCCGGCCTGCACCATGCGCCGCGCTTCCTGGATGGCCGGCGAATTGCGGTAGGTCAGGTTGACCATGTTGACGACGCCTGCTGCCTCGGCGGCTTCGGTCATGGCAAGCGCGTCGGCATGGTTCGGCGCCAGCGGCTTCTCGCAAAAGACGTGTTTGCCCGCGGCAAGCAGCGCCAGCGTCGTTGCCTTGTGCACGCCGTCCGGCGTGGCGTTGATGGCGGCATCGAACTGGCCCCAGGCGGTCGCCGCCTCAAGGCTCTCGAAGCAGTCGCCAATCTTGTTTGCCCCGGCGAACGTCGCCGCGCGGCCTGGCACCTGGTCGACACAGGCCACGATGCTGCAGCCGGGAATCCCGGCGAACTCCTCGACATGATGCCCGGCGATGCCGCCGGTGCCGAGCAGAAGAATTCGGTGCATCAACCCACCCCCAACCAGTTCATGCCCCGATCAGCCCAGGCCCCGATCAGCCCAGGTCGCGATCAGCCCAAGTCGCGATCAGCTTAGGCTGATCAACTAAGACCCTTGTCGCCATCGGCATGCAGGCGCAGGCCTTTCTGGACGATCTTCTCCTTGGCCTTGTCCGTCGGCACGTTCGGCGCATTGGTGACGCCGGACCATGCGGGTGCGGGATTGTGCGCCCAGTGCACGGCGTTGCGCAGCACCTGTTGCACCCCCTCATTGTGGTAGATCGGATAGGTCTCGTGGCCCGGCGAGAAATAGAAGATCCGTCCCGCGCCGCGCTGATAGGTCAGTCCCGACCGGAACACCTCGCCGCCCTCGTACCAGGAGATGAATACCGTCTCCAGTGGCTCCGGCACCGCGAACGGCTCGCCATACATTTCCGTCTCGCCGATCTCCAGGCATTCGCCGATGCCTTGCGCGATCGGATGGCCGCGATTGATCGCCCAGACGCGTTCACGCTCGCCCGCCTCGCGCCATTTCAGCGAGCAAGGCGTACCCATCAGGCGCTTGAAGATCTTCGAGTAGTGCCCGGAATGGAGCACGATCAGCCCCATGCCTTCCCAGACCCGCTTCTGCACGCGTTCGACGATCTCGTCCTTGACCTCGCCATGGGCGGCGTGGCCCCACCACAGCAGGACATCGGTGCCGGCCAGGCGCTTCTCGCCCAGGCCATGTTCGGGCTCCTGCAAAGTGGCCGTGGTCGCCTCGATGCCCTTGTCCTGGTTGAGCGCGGCGGCAATAGTGCCATGCATGCCCAAGGGATAGAGATCGCGCACGGCGGCGTTGGTCTGTTCATGGACATTCTCGCCCCAGACGACGGCTTTTATCGGCATTTGCATCTCCCAAAGCGCTTTAAATAGCGCATCTGACGGGACCTTGAGAAGGTACCGCCAAGACTGAAACTGGGGAAATCAGGGGTTGCGGGTTTTCCGTCCCGCAACGGTTTTGGCCTTGCCGGGCTTGGCAGGTGCGCCGGGGATTGCCGAGCTGGTGATCGACACCGGATCGCTGGCCGGGAACGTATCTTCGAGGCCCTCTTCGAGCTCCTCTTCGGCATTGGCCTCGTCGTGCCGCTCGTGTTCGAGCGAGCGGACCGCCGCGGTTTTGGATTGCGGCGGCGACTTCGGCGCGGACTTGGACGGCATCGACATTTCTCCCTCGACTTGTTGCCGCACAACGGACGCGCGCGGCAAACGTTCCGGGTTCAGACCGCCGCGTCGCGTGCCCCTTCGGACAGGAAAGTAAAGACATAGTCCGAGAACGAACGCCAGCACTCGACCCGGAAGGCGTCCACGGCTGTACGCAACAGCACGATTTCGGCCTTGCCAAGGATGGTTCGCGAGGCAGCCCCCACCGGGAACGCATCGAGCGACAGATCCTGCGGACAGCCCGAATTGATCGTTGCGGCCGCCCCGGCGCCGGTAACGGCAATCGCGACATTGCGGTGCGAGACACCCACTGCCGAATGGAGCGCTGCAACCGTGGCGCAAGCGGCGAGCGGATCGTTGCCGGCCTCGTCGATGACAAACCATTCGTCCGGCCCAAGCCACAGGGCGGTGCGGCCAGCCTTCGACACGGACGTCTTCGGCTTTTTCGGCAAGGTCACGCCGAGCGCCTTAGACAGCGCTGCGACCGAAGCCTCCGGCGCGCGCAGCGAAATACGCTCTGCCGGCGGCAGGATCTCGACCTTGGCGTCGGTTGCGGAGATGGCACGCCCGGCCAATGCGGATCGACGCCCGACCGAAGGCGATGCGGCCGGAGCGACCTTCTTTGCAGCAGCCTTAGCCATTGAGGCGCCCTCCCGTCTCGTCGAAGAACACCATGCCGGTAACCTCCACTTCGATCACTCCGTTCGGCATCGGCACGTAGAGCGTGTCGCCCATGCGGTCGCGGCCGCCGGCGACCAGCGCCAGCGCGATGGAGCGGCCGCAATTCTGCGACCAGTAGCTCGAGGTGACGTGGCCGATCATCTTCATCGGGATCGCCTGCTTCGGATCCTCGACGATCTGCGCGCCTTCCTCCAGCACCACCTTCGGGTCCTTGGTCTTGAGGCCGACCAACTGCTTGCGGCCTTTCGCGACCAGATCCGGCCGCGTCAGGCCGCGGATGCCGACGAAATCGGTCTTCTTCTTGCCGACCGCCCAATCGAGGCCGGCATCACCAGGGGTCACCGTGCCGTCGGTGTCCTGGCCAACGATGATGTAGCCTTTTTCGGCGCGCAATACGTGCATGGCCTCGGTGCCGTAGGCGGCGGCGCCATGCTTCTGGCCCTCGGCCCACAGCGCTTCCCAGACAGCCTGGCCGTAGTCGGCCGGGACATTGACCTCGAAGCCGCGCTCGCCGGTGAACGACATGCGGAACAGCCGCGTTGGCACGCCGCAGATCTTGCCTTCGCGCACCGACATATGCGGCAGCGCCTCGTCGGACATGTCGATGCCCTCGACCAGCGGTGCGATGATGTCGCGCGACTTTGGCCCTTGCACGGCGATAACCGCCCATTGTTCGGTGATCGAGGTCAACCACACATTGAGATGCGGGAACTCGGTCTGGAGATAGTCCTCCATGTGGTTCATGACCCGCGGCGCGCCACCGGTCGTCGTCGTCACATGGAAGCGGTCCGGCGCCAGCCTGCCGACGACGCCATCATCATAGATGAAACCGTCCTCGCGCAGCATGATGCCATAGCGGCAGCGGCCGGGTTCCAACTTCTCCCACGGATTGGTGTAGAGCAGTTCCATGAACTTGGCGGCATCCGGCCCGACCACTTCGATCTTGCCGAGTGTCGAGGCATCGAACAGCCCTGCCTTGTTACGGACCGCAACGCATTCGCGGTCGACCGCCGCATGCATGTCTTCGCCCGCCTTCGGGAAATACCAGGCGCGCTTCCACTGGCCGACATCCTCGAACACGGCACCTTGTGCTTCGGCCCACGGATGGATCGCGGTCTTCCGTGTCGGGTCGAACAGCGGCCCGCGCGCATGGCTGACGATCGCGCCAAAGGTGACCGGCGTGTAGGGCGCGCGGAACGTGGTCAGGCCGACTTCGGGGATCGGCTTGCCCAGCGTCTCGGCGGCGATCGCCAGGCCGTGCATGTTGGAGGTCTTGCCCTGGTCGGTAGCCATGCCGTTGGTGGTGAAGCGCTTGACGTGCTCGATCGAACGCATGCCTTCATGCACCGCCTGGCGGATATCCTTGGCGGTGACGTCGTTCTGGAAATCGACGAACGCCTTCACCGTCGTGTCCGGCCCGGCGCCGGGGCCAGCCCCCAGCATGCCGCGCGACCAGCTCTCAGAGGCATCGACCTTCGGCTTCGCGCCCTTGGCGGTTTTCGCGCCGGCATCTTTCGCTGCCTTGGCGCCAGCCGCGTAGGCCTCGTCGACCGTTGCCGACAGCCCGTCAGTGCCGTTGCAGGCGCCGACGGAGACGCAGTCCTGCGCGTACGTGCCCGGCACGAAGCGCTTGGTCTCGTCGTTGAAGGCGACCTTGCCGCGCGATTGCGAGAACAGATGCACCGACGGCGTCCAGCCGGCCGACATCAGGATCGCGTCGACGGGGATAGTGCGTTCGCCGCCGCCATTCTTCGGCTGCACGGTCATGGACGACACCCGCAATTTGCCGCCGGCGCGGATCACCGCGCGGCCGAAATTGATCTCGATGCCGAGCGCCCTTGCCTCGTCGATCACCGGTCCGGTCGGGTTGTCGCGCAGGTCGACGATCGCCGCCACATTGACGCCGGCCTTCTTCAGGTCGATCGCCGCCGCGTAGGCCGAGTCATTGGCGGTGTAGACACCGATATTCCTGCCGACCGCCACGCCATAGTGATTGAGGAAGGTGCGCGCCGCGCCCGCCAGCATGATGCCTGGCCGGTCATTGTTGGCGAACACCATGTGGCGCTCGATGGCGCCGGAGGCCAGCACGACGCGCTTGGCGCGCACCTGCCACAGCCGCTCGCGCGGCAAATCGTGGTCGGGGGCCTTCAGATGATCGCTGACACGCTCGACCAGGCCGACGAAATTCTGCGCGTAGTAGCCAAAAGCAGTTGTGCGCGAGAGCACGCGGACATTGTCCATCGCGCTCAGTCTGGCGATCGCCGCCTGTGCCCAGGCAAAACCGTCCTGGCCGTCTATTTTCGCGCCGCTCTCGAAACGCAGGCTGCCGCCGAACTCGGCCTGCTCGTCGGCGAGGATGACCCGCACGCCGGTCTCCGCCGCCGCCAATGCCGCCGCGATACCTGCGGCGCCGCCGCCCAGAACCAGCACGTCGCAATGCGCGTAGCGCGAGGAATAATGGTCGGGATCGGGTTTGTCCGGAGAAACGCCAAGGCCGGCGGCCTCGCGGATCTTGGGCTCGTAAAAGCTCTTCCAGGCCGCCTTGGGCCACATGAAGGTCTTGTAGTAGAAGCCGGCCGAAAACATCGGCGATGCGATGTCGTTGACCGCGCCTATGTCAAAGGACAGCGACGGCCAGCGGTTCTGCGAGTTGGCGGCGAGTCCGTCATAAAGCTCCTGCACGGTGGCGCGCACATTCGGCGTCTTGCGCGCGGCGTCGCGCACGATCTGCACCAGCGCGTTAGGCTCTTCCGCGCCCGTCGACAGAATGCCGCGCGGCCGGTGGTACTTGAACGAGCGGCCGACCAGATGCACGCCATTGGCAAGCAGCGCCGAGGCCAACGTGTCGCCCTCGATGCCGGTATAGGAATGGCCGTCGAAGCTGAACCGAGCGGTCTTGGCCTGGCTGAGGCGGCCGGCGCCTGGAATGCGGAACGCGCCGCTCATTTGGCAACCACTTCGTTGGAGTTTTTGGGCAGCTTGGCGGGTTTCGGCTCGCCCGCCTTGTAGGTCATGACGAACTTGTCGGTGACGGTGTCGCGCACTGCATTGAAGAAGCGGGCGCAGCCATGCATGTGCCGCCAGCGCTCGTAGATGATGCCCTTGGGGTTCGAGCGGATGAAGAAAAATTTCTCGAAATCGTCGTCGCTCTCGCCGGCCATATTGGCCGAGCGCGCGATATGGGCCTCGCCGGCGTTGCGGAATTCGAGCTCCGGGCGCTCTTCCTCGCAATAGGGGCAGAGTATGAGAAGCATCGTCTTCGTTCCTACAATTCGCCGTGGCCGACGCGGGCGCCGGCGGGTTGGTCGCAAAGCTTCTGGCCCATGGTCATGAATGGAGCGACGAGCCGCAGGCGCTCCTCGACGCTTGTCGCATCGCGAAACAAAGCGCGGTTGGCCATGTTGCCGAGCGTCAGTTGCATCGGGTCGGTGGTGACGATCACGCCACGCGGCTCGAAATCCTCGTCCTCGTCCAGCCCATGCGGCCGGCCTTCAAAGAACATCACCACTTTCTGGCCGGCGCTCCACACGCATGCCAGCGTCCCGTCGTCGACCGAAAACGGCCAGCCGGCCTCGTTGCCGGCACGTTCGATCGGCTGCAGCCGCACCTCTTCCGACGACGGCAAATGGAACATGCCCTGTTCCCCCGCCAGCACCAGCGGCATGGCGACAGCGAGTTCGGTCATCATCAATGCGCCACCGCCGCCGCCGCGGCCTCGTCGATGAGGCGGCCGGTGCGGAAGCGTTCGATGGTGAAGGGCGCGTTGATCGGATGCGGATCGTCCTTGGCGATGGTGTGGGCAAAGACATGGCCCGAGCCGGGCGTCGCCTTGAAGCCGCCGGTGCCCCACCCACAATTGACGTAGAGGCCGGGCACCGGTGTCTTGGCCAGGATCGGCGAGCGGTCGGGCGTGACGTCGACGATGCCGCCCCACGAGCGCAGCATCTTCATGCGCGTGAAGATCGGGAACATCTCGCAGATGGCGTCGAGCGTATGCTGCAAGATGTGCAGGCCGCCGGTCTGCGAATAGGAGACATACTGGTCGGTGCCGGCGCCGATGACCAGTTCGCCCTTGTCGGACTGCGAGATATAGGCGTGCACGGTGTTGGACATCACCACACAAGGCACCACCGGCTTGACCGGCTCCGACACCAGCGCCTGCAGCGGGTAGCTTTCCAGCGGCATGCGCACGCCGGCCATGTTCATGATCACCGAGGAATGACCTGCAGCAACGACGCCGACCTTCTTGGCGCCGATGAAGCCACGTGTCGTGTCGACGCCCATGACCGCGCCATTGGCGGCCCGCTTGACGCCGGTGACCTCGCAATTCTGGATGATGTGCACGCCACGCGCCGAAGCACCGCGCGCATAGCCCCAGGCCACCGCATCGTGGCGCGCCGTGCCGCCACGCCGTTGCAAGGCGGCCCCGACCACCGGATAGCGCGCATCCCTGGAGATGTTGAGCGGCGGGCAGAACTCCTTGGCCTGCTCCGGCGACAGCCATTCATTGTCGATGCCGTTCAGCCGGTTGGCATGGACATGGCGCTTCAGCACCTGGATGTCGTGCACATTGTGGGCGAGCATCATGACGCCGCGCGCCGAATACATGACGTTGTAGTTGAGCTCCTGGGAAAGCCCATCCCATAGCTTCAGCGCGTGGTCGTAGATGCCGGCGCTCTCGTCATAGAGATAGTTGGAGCGGATGATGGTGGTGTTGCGCCCGGTGTTGCCGCCGCCGAGCCAGCCCTTTTCCAGCACAGCGACATTGGTGATGCCATGCACGGTGGCGAGATAGTAGGCGGTGGCCAGCCCATGGCCGCCGGCGCCGACGATGATGACGTCGTATTCCTTCTTCGGCTCGGGCGAGGACCATTGCTCCTCCCAACCCTTATGGCCGCGCATGGCCTCGCGGGCGATGGCGAATACCGAATATTTTTTCAACGTTCCAGCCTCGCAAATGGCGGCGAGGCGTTCACTTGGCCCCGGCGCGCGAGGTGTATCACTAGCGAAACAGCGCTTCCACCCTTGCGCTGTTTGCGACGGCGCTTGCCGTTTTGCGCCGCGACGAGAAACAGGCATGCGGGCTGGCTGCTATGGCTGCGTTCAGTCACACTGCCTGTCGCGAGATTCTGGAGGACGAGAGGACGAGTATGGGTAACGCCTGGTGGAATCTGACGTTACGCTTCCTGTTGGAGCTTGCCGCCTTGCTTGGTCTCGGCGTCGCGGGCTGGAACCTCTCCGAGGGATGGTGGCGATGGGTCCTGGCCCTGGTCCTGCCGCTTGTTGCAGCCGTGCTGTGGGGCACCTTCGCGGTACTCGACGACCCAAGCCGATCGGGCCGCGCGCCAGTACCGGTTCCGGGCACGGTGCGGCTGGCGCTGGAACTGATCATCCTGTTCGGCGGCGCCGCCGGTTTCTATGCGGCTGGTTACACGACCACGGGCATCATCGTCGCCCTGCACATCGCCATCAGCTACGCATTTTCGCTCGATCGCCTTGGTTGGCTGCTGAAGCAATAGTTCAGGGACGACTCAGCCTTGGCAGGTATCGGGCGGCTCCGACCAATCCCATTTGCGACCAAGCATCCGATCGCCGGCAGAGCTGGCGCCAAGCAAAGGATGCAAAAAAAAATGCTCGCACTCGCCAACAAGATCGTCATCGTCACCGGCGCCAGTTCCGGCATTGGCCGCGCCACCGCAAAACTCTTTGCCGAGGAAGGCGCGAAGCTCGTCGTCGCCGCGCGGCGCCAGGCAGAGCTCGACGCGCTCGTCGCCGAAATATCGGACACGGACGGCACCGCCGTCGCGCTTGCCGGCGACGTCAGGGACGAAGCCTATGCAAAGGCTCTTGTCGATCTGGCGTTGGAAAAGTTCGGCGGCCTCGACATCGCCTTCAACAACGCCGGCGCCGTCGGCGTGATGGCGCCCCTGCCCGACATGGTGCCGGCGGCATGGCACGAGACGATGGACATCAACCTGACCAGCGCCTTTCTTGGGGCGAAGCACCAGATACCGGCCATGCTGGAGCGGGGCGGCGGGTCGCTGATCTTTACTTCGAGCTTTGTCGGCTACACTGCCGGCGTGCCGGGCATGGCCGCCCATGCCGCTGCCAAGGCCGGATCGATCGGGCTGACGCAGGTGCTGGCTGCCGAATATGGGCCCAAAGGCGTGCGCGTCAACGCGCTTATGCCGGGCGGAACCGACACGCCGTCGGCGACGTTCAAGACCCCGGAATCCCGGGCCTTCGTCGAAAACCTGCATGCCTTGAAGCGTGTGGCAGAGCCCGAAGAGATCGCCCGCGCGGCGCTCTTCCTGGCTTCGGATGCCTCGAGCTTCACCACCGGATCGGCGCTGTTTGCCGATGGCGGCATCTCGATCACCCGGACGTGAAGCATTTCGCGGCCGTCGCCCGCGTCGATCAGCCATAGAGCTCGAAACCGGACTTGCTTTTTCCACACGATTTGGCGATTCGGTTTCGAGTGAGAGGCCGTTTCGAAATTCGCTCTGGCGAGTCATATGGTGGTGGTTTCGAGAACCGGAGCGCAGCGGATTTTAAGTCCGTGAGCACCGGAAGCGCAGAAAACGCCATCAGATGGCCGCCGGAGTAGAATTTCCAAACGGTCTCTGAGGACTCTTGTTCGAGGACGGACATGCTGCTGATCAGAACTTATATCGCCCAGAGCGCAATCGAAGGCGTCGGCGTCTTTGCCGCCGAGCCGATCCGCAAGGGTGCCTCGATCTGGCGCCTCGATCCTGATTTCGACCGGCTGATCCCGATGGACAAATACGAGGCAGCGCCACCAGCGCTGAAGGAATTGCTCGACCGCTATGCCTATCCGAGCCCGGATCGCCCGGGTTTCATGGTCTATGAAGTCGATAATGGCCGCTTCATGAACCATTCGGCGACGCCGAATACCGATTTTTCGCAATATGGCGGCGCGACGGCGACCCGCGATATCGCGGCGGGCGAAGAGATCACCTGCGACTACGGTGAGTTCTTCGAGGATTTCGAGCGGCTGCATCTGGCCACGGCGTAGCTGATGGCCTATCTACCGGGCAACCGGTGGCAATTTGGCCGTTGTCCTTCATTTCGACTGTGGACAGCGCGGCTTGATTCTGCTATCAGCCGCCACAATTCGTGGTGTCGAGCGCCGCGGAGGCTAGTGGCTATGGCTGCTTGCCTGTTGATATCAAACCCGAAAGACAGGATTGCCCGTGCAGGTACTCGTCCGCGACAACAACGTTGATCAGGCGCTTCGCGCGCTCAAGAAGAAGATGCAGCGCGAAGGCATTTTCCGCGAAATGAAGATGCGCGGTCATTACGAGAAGCCTTCCGAGAAGCGCGCCCGTGAAAAGGCCGAGGCCGTTCGCCGCGCCCGCAAGCTGGCCCGCAAGCGCGCACAGCGCGAAGGCCTGCTGCCGATGACGCCGCGTCCGGTGGCTGCCGGCGGTGCTGCCGGTGCAGCGCGTCCGCCGCGCTGATTAACGCCAATATTTCGTCCTTTTCGAAGGATACCAAGGTGGCGCGATGTGGAATCGCCGCCACCTTTTTATTTTGATGTGACCCGGCCCGGAGGGGGGATCCGGGCCTGAATGACGCGGCGCAAGTGAGGACAGGGCAGACATGAACGCAACGAGCGTGGAGCGCGGGACTGCATTGCGTGGTTTTGCCCTGACAGCGGCCCTGCTTTCCGGATTGGTGCTTGCCGGCTGCCAGACATCGGGCCCGACCGGCGAGTTCAACAACATCGACAAGGCGCAAGGGTCGAGCGAGAACATCTCCTCGCTGTCGGCGGTGATTCAGCGCAATCCCCAGGATCCCGAAGGCTACAATGTGCGCGGCTCGGCCTATGGCCGTGGCGGCCAGTACCAGGCGGCGCTCAAGGATTTCAACCAGGCCATCCAGCTCAACCCTAATTTCTACCAGGCCTATTCGAACCGGGCGCTCATCCAGCGCTTCCTCGGCAACCAGGAAGCCGCGCTTGCGGACTACAACCGCTCGATTCAGATCAACGGCAACTATGACGCCGCCTATATCGGCCGCGGCAATCTCTACCGCAAGGCGGGCCGCACCCAGGATGCCTTCAGCGACTTCCAGAAGGCGATCCAGCTCGACACCACGGACGCCCGCGCCTATCACAATCGCGGCCTGATCTATCAGAGCCAGGGCCAGCACAAATTCGCCATCGAGGATTTCTCGACCGCCATCTCGCTGGCGCCGGATGCCGCCGAACCCTACAACGGCCGTGGCCTTTCCTATCTGGCGACAGGCGACGAGGACAATGCCTTCTCCGACTTCAACATGGCCATCAAGCTCGACGGCAAGAACGCCGAGGCCTGGGCCAACCAGGCGCTGATCTACGAGCGGCGCGGCGACAAGGCGAAGGCCGCTAAATCCTACAAGGAAGCCGTTCGCCTCGACCCGACCTACCAGCCGGCCAAGGACGGCCTCGCCCGCGTCAGCTGACATTGGTTTCGCCAGATCCGCGAAACATTCCAGATCGTTAGCGTGTCCAAAAGGACACGCTGCTCTGGCTTTCGCCGGCAATCCGGCAACCGCGCGTTAACCCCCGCTGCAACCCGTCAACCCTTGCCTTGTTCGCGCCAAGTTTTCAGCGGAACGGTCTGGCCATCAAAGCCGTTACTTGGAAGCAATTGCGAAAGGACCCTCCCATGATCAAGAAACTCGCCTGCGCCGCCGCACTCGCCATGACCGCGTTCGCTGCCGCACCGGCCAGCGCCGGCAGGCTGCAACTCGGCACGCTCGACTGCACCATCGATGGCGGCACCGGCTATATCGTGACGTCCAACAAGGGCGTGTCCTGCGTCTTCCGGCCCCACCATCATGGACCGTCCGAGGTTTACACAGGCGTCATCTCCAAGCTTGGCGTCGATCTCGGCAAGACTCATCAGGGCCAGCTGGTCTGGGCCGTATTTGCCGCGACACGCGACCGTGACGCGGGCGACCTCGCCGGCAGCTATTACGGCGTCAACGCCGAGGCCAGCGTCGTGACCGGCGGTGGCGCCAACCTGCTGGTTGGTGGCTTCGACAGCGCCTTCATGCTCGAGCCGCTCAGCGTCCAGGCGCAGACCGGCGTTAATCTTGCCGTCGCCGTGACGTCGCTCGAGCTGATCCATTCGCTCAAATGAATGCATGGAGCCATGGGCTCCACGACCCCTCACTTCGCGGCGCGGAACCGGATAGGATGGTTCCGCGCCGTTTCATTTTGAGGGGAACAGTATGCCGAAGACAGCCATCGCCGCTGCCGTGATTTCGACGGTGCTTGCCGGTGCGGCACGAGCCCAGGACCGTGGCATCGAACTCGGCGCGCTTGAATGCGCCATATCAGGCGGCACCGGCTTCATCTTCGGCTCGACCAAGGATTTGAGCTGCACCTTCACCCCCTCCGACAAGACCTTCGCGCCGGAAGCCTATTTCGGCGCCGTCAACAAATACGGCCTCGACATCGGCACGACAAAGCAAGCGGTGATGCGATGGCTGGTGCTGACGCCGCTGAAGAACATCTACGCGCCGGGTGCGCTGGCGGGCGACTATATCGGCGCCGGTGCCGAGGTGACGGCGGCCGTCGGCGCCGGCGCCAATCTGCTGGTTGGCGGTTCGTCGCAGGCCTTCACCCTCCAGCCACTCAGCCTGCAGACCCAGACGGGCATCAATCTGGCCATCGGCGTCAGCCAGTTCCAGCTGCGCAGCATCGAAAACTGATCGCGCCTAGGGCGTTCGCTTTCCGCTTCGTCATCCGGGGGCGTAAGCAAGGAGCAAAGCGACGCGGCGTTGAGAAGCTTCGGCCAATCTCGACCGTTGCGATGGTCCACGGAAACGAACCGCTTGAGCTCAACCAAGGTTGAGGTCTTACGAACCTGCCCCGACTGAGCAGCGCCTGGATTCGGCGTTGCCGACATGCATGGTCCTGCCGGAAGCCCTTTCTGGCTTCTGGCGCCCTGCGCCGTCACCGAGCTATGCAAGGCAGGGGTAGAAATGACTGAGATCGGTATAAACAGGGTCGACTGGCGCGCATTGTGGGCGAGCGGCGACCTGGCGCGCTTCTGCTTCATCAGCCTCGGCATCCNATCCTGCTGCACGCGACCAACGAGACGATGGTGGCGACCGTCATGCCCGCCATGGTCGGTGAACTGGCCGGCGTGCAGCTCGTCGGCTGGTCGCTGGCGATCTACGAGCTCGGCGCCATCGTCGCCGGTGCCGCGGCCGGACGGCTGGTGAGTTATGTGGCGCTGCGCACCAACATGGTAGTCGCCGCCCTGCTCTACGCGGCCGGAGCGTTGATCTGCGCCACCTCGCCTTCCATGCAACTGTTTCTCGCAGGCCGCCTGATCGAGGGGCTTGGCGGCGGCGCTCTGGTGTCGCTGGCCTTCGTCTCGGTCGAGCGGTTGTTTTCGCGTGCGATCTGGCCGCAGCTTTTCGGCATCATGTCCGCGATCTGGGGTGTCGCGGCCTTCAGCGGCCCATTGCTCGGCGCGATCATGACCGAGCTTCTCTCATGGCGCTGGGCATTCGGCGTCTTCACCGTCGGCGGCACGGCCATGGCGCTGGCAAGCTTCATCGTGCTCGACACGCCCGAGGCGACGAGACCCAGCACCAGCAAGGGCAAGGCGCCACCCTTCCCGTTCGCAGCCCTCGCCTGCCTTGCCGTAGCCGTGGGACTGATCGCCTCGGCCGGTGTCGACATCGCCTTGCTGCGCTCTTCGCTGCTGATCGCCCTCGGTCTCGCCGGCCTGGCGCTGTTCTTCTACGTCGACGCGCTGAAGCCGCGCTCCCGGCTTTTCCCGGCGCGGCTGTTCTCGTGGCGCACGCCGGTCGGGGCCGGCATGACCATGGTCGCCGCCTTCTCGGTGGCGACCTGCTCCTTCGGCGTCTACGGGCCGCTGCTGTTGACCAGCTTGCACGACATCCCGCTGCTGACCACCGGCTACATCATCGCCGCCGAATCGATCGCCTGGTCGATCCTGTCGATCCTCGTCGCCAACGCGCCACCGCGGCGCGAGCGGCTGATCATCGTCTGCGGCGCGCTGATGATCGCGGCCGGCATCGCCGGCTTTGCCTATACGATACCGCTGGGCTCGATCCCGCTGATCCTGGTCTGCGCCCTGCTGCAGGGCGGCGGCTTCGGCATCGCCTGGCCGTTCCTGACCCGCGTCATCGTCGCCTCCGCCCCGGATGAGGAGCAGACAATTGCCTCGGCAGCGGTGCCGACCATGCAGCGCATCGGCTATGCCGTGGGTGCCGCCCTTGCCGGCATCGTCGCCAATGCCAGCGGTTTTTCGCAAGGGTTGAACCACGAGGCGGCGGCGAATGTCGCGAGTTGGCTGTTCCTCGCCTTCGTGCCGCTAGGAATTCTCGGCTGCCTGGCCGCCTTGCGGGCATCGTCGACAGCGAACCGACTGCAGGAAGCAATCGGTTAAGCGACGGCTCTCCCCTACTCGACCTCGCGCAGGCGATAGCCGACACCGGTCTCGGTGGTGATGTAGCGCGGCTGGTCGGGGGTCTTCTCGATCTTCTGCCGGAGCTGCCGGACGTAGACCCTGAGATACTGCACGTCGGTCAAATCGCCCCAGACCTGCTTCAACAGGAAATGGTGGGTCAGCACCTTGCCGGCATGCTGCACCAGCATGCGCAGGATCTCGTATTCCTTCGGCGAGAGCTTCACCTCCTTGCCCTCGACCTTGACGATGCGCTTGACCAGGTCGACGCTGAGATCGCCGGTCTGGAAAACCGGCTTCTCGCCCTGCTGCTGGAATTTGTGGCGCAGCGCCACGCGGATGCGCGCGACCAGCTCGTTCATGCCGAACGGCTTGGTGACATAGTCGTCGGCGCCGAGTTCGAGCGCGTTGACGATGCCGGCCTCGTCGGTGCGGCTGGAGAGAATGACGACGGGAATATCGAGACCGTCGTCACGCCATTTGCGCAGCAGTTCATGGCCGCTCATGCCGGGCAGGCCGAGATCGAGCAAGACGAGATCAGGCTTTTCCGTCTCCATCGATTCGATCGCCACCTTGGCGTTCGGCGCCTCGCTGATGGCATAGCCCTGGCTGCCGAGCCCGACCCGCAGCAGCTTGCGGATCGGCGGCTCGTCATCGACGACCAGTATCCTGACGTTCGAGTTTGTCATGCCAAGTCACCAACATCGTCGGTAGTGGAAGTGTCGAGATCGGGCGGGATCGCCGGTTTCGGCATGCTGATGGTGAAAACCGCGCCCGGACGGTCGGTTCGGTTCGCGGCTGTGATCGTGCCGCCCATCGCTTCGATGAAACCACGGCAGATCGACAGGCCGAGCCCGGTGCCGGCGCGGACCTGGTCGCGCTTGCGCACCCGGTAGAAGGTGTCGAAAATCCGTTCCACGTCTCCGGGCGGAATGCCCGGCCCCTCGTCCATGACCTGCAGGATGACGGAACCATTGTCGGTCCAGCCCTGCACGCGGATCGTCGAGCCGGGCGGGGCGTATTTCGCCGCATTGTCGAGGAGATTGAACAGCGCCTGCTCGAACAGGACGGGATCGACCTTCAACATCGGCAGATCCACGGGGATGTCGATCTCTGTCTTGTGCTCGGCGATGATCTTCCTCGCCCTCTGCAGGGCAGAGCCGACGATATCGCCGACATAGTGGAAAGCGTAGTTGGGCTCCATGGCCCCGGACTCGATCTTGGTCATGTCGAGCAGATTGGCGATGAAGCGGTTCAACCGCTCGGACTCGTCGAGCACGGTCGACAGCAGCTCCGCCCGATCCTGTTCCGGCAATGCCGGCGCGAATTCCCGCAGCGTGCCGGCCGCACCCATGATGGCGGCGAGCGGCGTTTTCAGATCATGCGAGATCGAGGTGAGCAGCGCCGAACGCAGCCTGTCCGCCTCGGCGGCGAGCTTGGCGCGGTCAACGTCGGCGACCAGCTGAATGCGTTCGATGGCGACCGCCGCCTGGTCGGCCAGCGCGTCGAGCAGGCGCTGCTGCTCTGGCGTCAGCAGCGGGCCCTGCTTGTCGTTGTCGAGGCCAACCACGCCGATCGCGGTGCGCCCTGTCCGCAGGGGCAGATAGAGGCGCTTGGCACCGGGAAGCGTGTCGGCGCCGCGTCCTGCCGCGCGGTTGTGCTCCCAGGCCCAGCGGGCGGCGGCGATGTCGGCCTCCGCCAGCGTATCGTCGGGCGGATAGCCGGCCTTGACGGTGATCGTTCCATCTTCCGGCAAAAGCAGCACCACGCGCAGCTTCAGCATCGAGGCGATCTGGAAGGCGGTGGCCCACAGAACGTCGTCGAGCGTGCCGGCACCGGCGAGCTTCTTGGAAAAGAGGTAGATGTCCTCCGTGGCCCGCGCCCGCGAGCGGGCGGCGACCGCCTGGCGTTGCACGCGCGCCGTCAGATTGCTGGCGATGACGGCCACGACCAGGAACACGCCGAGCGCGACGATGCTCTCCGGATCCCGGATCGTCAGCGTGTAGCGCGGCTCCAGGAAAAAATAGTTGAAGGCCACGGCGCTGGCGAGACAGGCGTACAGGGCCGGCCAGAGGCCGCCGGTCACCGCCGACGTCAGCACCCCGATGAGAAAGATGATCGCGAGATTGCGAACGTCGAGAAACTGGTCGAGCAGGACGGCGAAGGCGAGCGAACCGGCGACAAAACCCGTGGCCTTGAGATAGGGCCAGATCTGGAACTGCCACTGTTCGTCCGCCGCCTTGACGTGTCTCGACGTCGCCTCGGTGTTGCGCTCGGTTCCCGAAATGACATGGACGCTGATGTCGCCGGCATTGCGGATGAGATCGTAGGTGAGCGAACCTTCGATCAATTCGCGCCAGCGCGACCGGGTCGGCCGGCCGACAACGATGTGGGTGAAATTGTTGGCCGTCGCATGGCGCACGATGTCTTGCGCGACGTTCTGGCCGGGAATGGTCGTCACCTCGGCGCCGAGCTGTTCGGCAAGGCGCAGCAGCGCCGCCAGCCGGTCCTTGTCCTCCTCGGACATGGCGGCTGAGCGAGGCGTATCCACATGTAGCGCCGTCCACGGCGCGCGCAGCCGGTCGGCCAGCCGGCGCGCATAGCGAATGCGGGCCGCCCCGCCCGGACGCGCGTCGACGCAGACGAGCACCCGCTCGCCCGCGGCCCACGGCCCCGGAATGGCGTGGGCCTGCATATGGATCAGCAACTGGTCGTCGACGCGCTGCGCCGTGCGGCGCAGCGCCAGTTCCCTAAGCGCGGTCAGATTGCCCGGCGAGAAATAGTTCTCGATCGCGCGCTGGGCGGTGTTGGGGAAATAGACCTTGCCTTCCTCGAGCCGCTTGATCAGGTCGTCGGGCGTGAGGTCGATAATCTCGACGTCGTCGGCCTGGTCGATGATGGAATCGGGAACCGTCTCGCGCACCCTGACCTTGGTGATCTGGGCGACGACATCGTTCAGGCTTTCGACATGCTGGATGTTGAGCGTCGTGTAGACGTCGATACCTTGCGTCAGGATTTCCTGGACGTCGAGATAGCGTTTGGGATGGCGGCTGCCGGGCGCGTTGGTGTGGGCGAGTTCGTCCACGAGAACCAGCGCCGGACGCCGGGCGAGGATGGCGTCTATATCCATCTCGTCGAGGACGCGGCCCTTGTAGTCGACCTTGCGGCGGGGAATGACCTCATAGCCCTCGACCAGGGCCATCGTCTCCTTGCGCCCATGCGTCTCGACGACGCCGATCACCACGTCCACGCCGTCGGCCAGGCGGGCACGGCCCGACATCAGCATTTCATAGGTCTTGCCGACACCCGGTGCCGCACCGAGGAATATGCGCAAACGACCGCGACCTTCCCGCTCGGCATGATCGAGCAGTGCGTCGGGAGAAGGTCTGGATTCGTTGCTTCGGTCGTCCGGCATCAGCTTCGATCATGGACGGCGCCAGGAGTACTGTCGATCCCCGGTCACCCCTTCGTCATTTCGCATCGTCGAGTGCGAGGTTGAGCGCCAGCACATTGACGACCGGCTCACCCAGGAAGCCCAGTTCGCGGCCATCGATGTGGCTGTCGACGAGCGCCTTGACCTTGGCCTCGTCGATGCCCCGGGCCTTCGCCACCCTGGCGACCTGGAAGTAGGCGGCCTCGGGGCTGATGGCCGGATCGAGGCCGCTGCCGGACGTCGTCACCAGGTCCATCGGGACCGGCTGGTTCGGATTCTCCGCCTTCAGCTTTTCGGCATCGCCCTTGATGCGATCGATCAGCTTCGGATTGGTCGGGCCGAGATTGCTGCCGCCGGAGGCGGTTGCGTCGTAGCCGCTGCTGCCGGCCGCCGAAGGCCGGCCATGGAAATACTTGTCGCTGGCAAAGCCCTGGCCGATCAGGCCGGAGCCGATGACCTTGCCGTCCTTTTCGATCAGGCTGCCATTGGCCTGGCGCGGGAACAGCGCCTGCGCGATGCCGGTCATGCCCAAGGGATAGATCAGGCCGGTCAGCACCGTGAAGAAGACGATCATGATGATCGCGGGTCTTATCTGGGAGAGCATGGAAATTTTCCTCAAAGCAATTCCAGGAAAAGTGTGAAGCGGTTTCCCGCAGGAATTGCGTTAAAACGAAGAGTTAAGCGAGGCCAAGGGCGGTGACGATCATGTCGATCGCCTTGATGCCGACGAAGGGGACGATGATGCCGCCGAGGCCGCAGACCAAAAGGTTGCGGCTGAGCAGCGCACCGGCGCCGATGGCACGATACTTGACGCCTTTCAGCGACAGCGGGATCAGCGCGATGATGATCAGCGCGTTGAAGATGATCGCCGACAGGATGGCGCTCTGCGGCGTCCCCAGATGCATGATGTTGAGTGCCTGCAGCGGCCCGGTCGTCTGTCCCGGCGCGACATAGAAGACGGCGAACATCGCTGGGATGATGGCGAAGTACTTGGCGACGTCGTTGGCGATCGAAAACGTCGTCAGCGAGCCGCGCGTCATCAACAGCGCCTTGCCGATCTCGACGATCTCGATCAGCTTGGTCGGATCGCTGTCGAGATCGATCATGTTGCCGGCCTCGCGAGCCGCGACGGTGCCGGTGTTCATGGCCACGCCGACATCGGCCTGGGCAAGAGCGGGCGCATCGTTGGTGCCGTCGCCGCACATGGCGACCAGCTTGCCCTTGGCCTGTTCGTCGCGGATCAGCTTCAGCTTGTCCTCGGGCGTCGCCTGGGCCAGGAAGTCGTCGACGCCGGCCTCCGCGGCGATCGCAGCGGCCGTCATCGGATTGTCGCCGGTGATCATCACCGTTCGGATGCCCATGCGGCGCAGTTCTGTGAACCGTTCGCTGATGCCGCCCTTGACGATATCCTTGAGGTGAACGACGCCGAGCAGGCGCCCGTCGCGTTCCACCGCCAGCGGCGTGCCGCCGGACTTGGCGACCTCGTCGGCAATGGCCTGGAGGTCGCGGATGGAGTCACTGCTCGGGCGCACGCCATGGGCGGCCGATGCCGACTGGTTGACATGGGCGAGCACCGAATCGACGGCACCCTTGCGCACCGACGAACCGTCGATGTCGACGCCGCTCATACGTGTCTGCGCGGTGAAGGGCACGAAGGTGGCGTGCAGCGTTGCCATGTCGCGGGCGCGAATGGCGTATTTCTCCTTGGCCAGCACCACGATCGAGCGGCCTTCCGGCGTTTCGTCGGCGAGCGAGGCGAGCTGCGCCGCGTCGGCCAGTTCCTGCTCGGTGACACCCTTGACCGGGCGAAATTGCGTCGCCTGGCGATTGCCGAGCGTGATCGTACCGGTCTTGTCGAGCAGCAGCGTGTCGACGTCGCCCGCCGCCTCGACGGCGCGGCCGGACATCGCCAGCACGTTGAAGCGCACCAGGCGATCCATGCCGGCGATGCCGATGGCCGACAGCAGCGCGCCGATCGTGGTCGGGATCAGGGTGACGAACAGGGCGACCAGGACGGTCACCGGGATGTAGCCGCCCGAATAGGAGGCGAAGCTCGGGATGGTGGCGGTGGCCAGCACGAAGATCAGCGTCATGCCGACCAGCAGGATGTTGAGCGCGATCTCGTTCGGCGTCTTCTGGCGCTCGGCGCCCTCGACCAGCGAGATCATGCGGTCGAGGAAAGTATGGCCCGATGCCGCCGTGATGCGCACGCGGATCCAGTCGGACAGCACCTGCGTGCCGCCGGTGACCGCAGAACGGTCGCCGCCGGATTCACGGATGACCGGCGCGGATTCGCCTGTTATCGCCGCCTCGTTCACCGAGGCGACACCTTCCACCACCTCGCCGTCCGACGGGATGATGTCGCCGGCCTCGACCAGCACGGCATCCCCGACCTTCAGGCTGGTGCCGGGCACCAGTTTGTATTTCGTGCGATCCTCACCGGTCAAAAGCTTGGCCTGGGTTTCGGTGCGCGCCTTGCGCAGCGAATCGGCCTGCGCCTTGCCGCGGCCTTCGGCGACGGCCTCGGCGAAATTGGCGAACAGCACGGTGAACCACAGCCAGATGATGATCTGCAGCGTGAATTTGGAATCGCCGCCGCCGGTGATCAGGTCCTTGGCGAACAGGACGGTCGTCAGCGCCGAGACGACTGCGACGACGAACATGACCGGGTTCCTGATCAGGGTACGCGGGTTCAGCTTCCTGAAGGCTCCGCCGACAGCGGGCCACAGGATGCCGGCATCCATGATGCTGGCGGATTTGGACTGGCTCATTTGTTGGCTCCAGTATCGATGTTGTTGGCGGGCACCGATCGCTCGGATGCCGAAAAGGGCGGGCCATAGACCAGCAGCCAGATCACGATCATGACTGCCGCAAGGCCCAGGAATGTGGAGATGGTCGGGAAGGGAGGGGGAGTTGGCTCCCCCTCGTTTCCGGCCCGGGGCCGGCTCTTCCGTCGCATGATGTTGAACCAGGACATGATGTTGATCCAAGGCTGGGCCGTGTCAGAATGTCTGCCCATGGATCATGGCCAGGTGTTCGACGATCGGTCCGATCGCCAGTGCCGGGAAGAAGGTCAGGCCGGCGACGATCAGGATGACGCCGACCAGCAGGCCGACGAACAGCGGGCCGTCTGTCGGGAAGGTGCCGGCCGAGGCCGGGACCGTCTTCTTCGCCACCAGCGAGCCGGCGATGGCGAGCGCCGGGATGATGACCAGGAAGCGGCCCATCAGCATGGTGATGCCGAGCGTGATGTTGTACCAGGGCGTGTTGCCGCTGAGGCCGCCAAAGGCCGAGCCATTGTTCGCCGCCGCCGAAGTATAGGCGTAGAGCACCTCGGAGAAGCCGTGCGGCCCGCCATTGGCCATGGACGCGACACCCGTCGGCAGCACCACGGCGATTGCCGTGAAGATCAGCATGGCCAGCGGCAGGCACAGTATGGCCAGCATCGCCATCTTGACTTCCTTGGCCTCGATCTTCTTGCCGAGATATTCCGGCGTGCGGCCGACCATCAGCCCGGCGACGAAGACGGCGAGGACGATGAACATCATCATGCCGTAGAAACCGGCGCCGACGCCGCCGACGATGACCTCGCCGAGCTGCATGTTGACCATCGGGATCAGCCCGCCGAGCGCGGTGAAGCTGTCATGCATGGCGTTGACGGCGCCGCACGAGGCGGCCGTGGTGATGACCGCGAACAGTGCCGAGAGGGCAATTCCGAAGCGGCTCTCCTTGCCTTCCATATTGCCGCCGTCGATGCCGAGCGCATGGACCAGCGGATTGCCGGATGCCTCCGCCCAGTAGCAGATGGCGACGCCGGCGATGAACAGCACGCCCATGGTGGCCAGGATCGCCCAGCCCTGGCGCTGGTTGCCGACCATACGGCCGAAGACGTTGGTCAGCGCCGCACCCAGCGCGAAGATCGTCACCATCTGGATCAGGTTGGAGATGGCGTCGGGATTTTCGAACGGATGCGCGGCATTGGCATTGAAGAAACCGCCGCCATTGGTGCCGAGCATCTTGATGGCCACCTGCGAAGCGACCGGGCCGAGCGCGAGGGTCTGCTTGGCGCCCTCCAGAGTGGTGGCGTCGACATAGGGACCGAGCGTCTGCGGTATGCCGAGCCAGACATAGACCAACGTCAGCACGATGCAGAGCGGCAGCAGGATGTAGAGCGTGCAGCGGGTCATATCGACCCAGAAATTGCCGATCGACTTTGCCGAGGCACGGGCAAAGCCGCGGATCAGCGCGACGGCGATCGCGACACCGACGGCGGCCGACATGAAGTTCTGCACGGTGAGGCCGGCCATCTGCACGAGGTAGGACATCGTGCTCTCGCCGCCATAGTTCTGCCAGTTGGTGTTGGTGACGAAGCTGGCGGCGGTGTTGAAGGCGAGGTTGGCGTCGACAGACGCCATGCCGGCAGGATTGTAGGGCAGCACACCCTGGAGCCGCTGCAGGACATAAAGCGCCAGGAAGCTGGCGACGCTGAAGAACAGGATGCCCGCCGCATAGGCGGTCCAATGTTGTTCCTCGCGCTCACTGGTTCCCGAAATGCGATAGAGCCCGCGTTCGACCGGGCCCAGAACCGGCGACAGGAATGTCCGGTCGCCATTGAAGACGCGGTACATGTAGCCGCCGAGCGGTTTCACCAGCAAAACGACGATCCCGCAATAGACGAGGATCTGTAGCCATCCGTTGAGAGTCATGGTTTCCGGCCTTCAGAAGCGTTCTGGACGAACGAGGGCGTATGTCAGGTAAACGAGCAGGAACAGCGTCACGCCGCCACCGAGAATGTAGTCGACAAGCATCTTGCGGTCCTCGCGTTAAAGAATGTCGCAGGCTTTGATGTAGGCGAAGGAAAGGACGAAAAACAAAATCCCTATTCCGAGAACGACGATATCCATCGCGTTTATTCCCTGCTTCCACTTTTCTACTTTGCGCCCGCTCGAAAGCAGGTTGGCAATTACGCAAAAACCGGCGCGCCACACCTCGATTGGTGAGGGCGTTCGACGTTTTGCTCGAGAATGGAATATGGACCCGATCGCCATAAAGGTTCGAGACGGCGCGAAGCGGAAAGAAATAGGAATTTTATAAAGGTTTTCGGGCGTGGCTCGTCACCTTCGGCGCCCTGCCGCGCAACCATCGAATGAGCCTGGTTCAGCGAGCCCGAGCGAAACGCCGGCGGACGGCTGATTGTCTCCATAAACGCCGGCAAACGTCATCAGCGTCCGCAAAGCCGTAGTTTCCGGCAGCAAAGTGAAAGCCCTGCTTGGAGGACCAGTGGCAGTCGATGCAGAATTGGCCGCTACGACGGGAGTGAATTCTTACTCAGGCGGCGTAGCCGCCGTAGCCGCGCGCGACAGCGCGCGTCACGATGACTGGCTCGATCTCGGGCCAGAGAATGCCGGCAGCCTGCGCGAATTCTACGAACGCATGGCGGGCCTCATCCCTGGCGACGCAGCCTTCCATGGCAAGGCCACATGCCTCGACGGCATTGTGGTAAAGCTGACCACGGCGCGCGGTCGTCCAATTGGTCAGGAAATCATGCATTTCGGCCAGCGAGGCAATCTCGCGCTTGAAGCCGAGGCCGACGGTGAGGGCCACCGGTGAACGAAACAGCTTGTCGTGCATGAAACGGCTCCTGGTTGTAGCAGCGCTAGGAGAAATATCCGGGCTGGTCCACGAATGGGACGCCATGAAACGCGCGGAGCAGCGGGAGGTTCCAAGCCGAGCTTGCTGTTCTGTGGAACGGCGACCGCCTCGGGGCAGATCCGTAACGGTCGAAAAAAAGCGGACCCGGAAATGAAATCCGGGCCCGCTGGAGGAGTTGATCATGCAGTTGAAAGCGGACGGTTGCCGAAGAACCAGAGGCTTCCGGCAGCCAAGGCCGCCACGATAATACCCACGATCACATGCGCCCACATGGCGGCCGCCAACCCCGAAAAGCCGAGGGCCCAAGGCGAGACCAGTGTCCACAGCCCAACCGCCAGATTTGCCCATTCCTCATAGGCATGGAAGGCGACCAGCGCACCCACGGCTATCAGGGCAATCACCGCACCGGCGATCCAGGCGTTCCAAGCTGCATAGGTTTCAGCCGCAAAGCCGAGATACCAGGGCGACAGTACTAGTGCTATGCCGGCGATCAGATTGACCACATCGATCACCGGACGATTTTCAGTTTTCAGCCATTTCTCCATTGTTCATCCTCCTTTCCTATATGCTCAGTGCACCGTCCCTTGAGCGAGGGCGGGTTCGGCGGCCAGGGATTGCCCTTCGCCACCGCTAAGTTCTCTTCGTCGGCCGGGCCGAACGCGGTCATCGCGCGGAACCGAGCCGGCCAGAACGAACGGCTTGACCTCGTCGGGCTGGAAGCGGTTGCCGGCGATCTCGCGCAGGGCGAGTTCGACGGGCACCATCACGCTGCCGGTCAGGCGAGGCTCGGCACCACGGCTGAGCGCACGGGCCCGGCCCGCCGCCGCAACGGCCAGCGCGAAACGGTTCGGCACGGTATTTTCACAATCGAGCACGATCATCGGATCCATGATGCCACCTCACGCTGCCTTCTGCTTCTGTTCAGGAACGGAAACGGCCAGTTTCGCTGTCGTAAGCTGCTCCAGTGCGAGCAGTGCCGATTCCACTTCGTCGAGCCGTGTCGGACGCGCGTTTTCAGGCATCCCTTCGGCCGTCGCGAGATCCACAAGATACTCGTTCCACGCCCAGTTGCGCAGGATGGCGCGTTTCTCGTCGACTGTCAGAAGAGGATCGACAACGAGGTCCATCGGCGATGCATAAAGCGCCTCAGGATCGGCCAATGCCGGTCCATAATGCGAGGCCTGTGAAACGGCACCGTAGCTGCTCGTGAGCAACGCCAGTTGTAGGCGGTTCCAGACAAGGTCCCCGCCGGCCTGCAGCCGCTTTTCGGCACTGGAGGATTCCGCGGATTTTTCCGCCGCGGGATTTACCTGAACCGAATAAGCGAGGCCCTGACGTTCGGCATAGTCGATGGCCGCCTGAACCGTCGGAAAATCGAGCTCCACCTGAGTCAGCGTGTCACCACTTCCGGTGTAGCCCATCAGCGGTTCGATGACCGGCGCCATACGCCGCTCGAACACCAGACGCCAGCCTTTCGGCCGCGCACGGCCCGAGGTCGTGACTGAACGGGAAGGCTTGTAGATCCGCGCGACCGCATCACGCGGGAACTCGGATCTGCCGAATGACAGCGCGCGCTTGCGATTGTCGTTTGCCGGTGCGAGATTTTCTGCGGCTTGTGTGACTTCTCTTTCTTCTTGCTTCTGCATCGTTCCATCCTCCCATTTTGCGAAGGATGCGTCGGAGGCGGCTGCCTGCCGCCCCCGACTTGCTCCATGCGTCAGTGGGTGATCGGGATGCGCTTCACCTTCGATTGCGCGTCTGGGTTCTTCGGCAGCGTCAAGGTCAGGACGCCATTGGCAAAGGACGCCTTGACCTTGTCGTCCTCGACCTCGTAGCCGAGAGGTATGCGCCGCTCGAAGCGACCGTAGAAGCGCTCGGAGTAGCCCTTCTCTTCGGTCTCGACCGCTTTTCGCCACGCAGGGTCAGCACGTCCTCATCGAGCAGGACTTCGATGTCCTTCTCTTCCATACCGGGAACCTCGGCGGTGACGCGAAGCTCATTGTCCGACTCCGAAATCTCCACCTTCGGCCAGCCATTGTCGAAAGACGAGAGCTGCCCCATAGAAGGCAGACGCGTCTCGAAGCTCCTCAACACATCGTCAAAGAGCCTGTTTACCTCACGGTGAAGCGAAACAAAGGGATCGCCACCGCCATAGATGTTGGGGGCCTGGTTGTTGTTGCGGCCCCACGGGATAAGGTCACGCATGTTCATCTTCATTCACCTCCATGTTCAAGAGCGCGGCACCGGACGAGCGCCGGTGCCTGTCGCTTCTGGTTCACTCTGACTTCAGGCGGCGTTCTTCTCGGCTTCGATCTGCCGTGGTTTCGCCTGGGCCGTGCTGCCGGCGATGGCGATCCGGCGCGGTTTCATCTCTTCGGGAAGCTCGCGCTTGAGATCGATGTTCAGCAACCCGTTTTCCAGGCTGGCGCCGACGACCTTCACATGGTCTGCCAGTTCGAACTGCCGCTCGAAGGCGCGCCCGGGAACGCCGCGATAAAGATACTGGCCGTCGTCCTCACCCGATTGCGAGCCGCTCACAAGCAGCAAGTTCGGTTGATGAGTGATGGTCAGTTGATCCTGCGAGAAACCGGCTATCGCCATTGTGATGCGATAGTCGTCCTCGCCGGTCTTGGCGATGTTGTAGGGCGGCCAATTGTCTATCGCGGTGACACGGCTCGCATTTTCGAGCAGATCGAAAATGCGATCAAAGCCGATGCTGGACCGGAACAAGGGGGTAAAATCGAGGTTTGTCTTCATAGCCACATCCTCCTTTGAGCAACATGGATACAAAAGGACGCCAAGAGAGCCTTGACGCCTCCTGACTTAGCGCCGGCCCCATGAGGCGGCCGGCGATTGTCGATTTAGAACGGCGGGTTGCGCGTTCAAGAGGGCGCTTAGGAAAATTTTCAGGCAAGATCCGACGTAGGGGGATGGGCAGGAGGAACGCACTCGGTTTTTCCGCTGGCGAATTCCTCGTCAGCGGAAGACCCCTGGTATTCCTGAAAGGCGGCATTCGCTCAAAGTCGATCTACCAATGCTGTGAATCCGGCGGCAGCGATGTCGAGTTCATGACTGCGACTGGCGGGAAGCGTCTCGCATTGATCCAATTGGCGCAACGCATCCATGAAGGCATCGAAGCCAACGGGTTCGGTGACCCCGGGCGGCATGCGCAGCGCCGGCATCGATTCCACTGCACAGGCATCCGATGCCCAT